>JAZRSP010000127.1:0-2866 GCA_045651565.1 Victivallaceae bacterium
CCTCTTTTAAAAAAAGATAACATGGATTGATACAAATGTCAAATGCAAGGCGGATGAATTGATGTGAAAAATACAAAAAATGATATATAGTCCCATATATCAAAAAAAGGTGAAAAATGACAGAGTTAATGAAAGAATTGGTGCATGACTTAAATTACCGGATTTGTAAAATATATCCGGCTGAATCGCAGTTGTTTGCTTCTATGTGCAGTTTGATAATGCGGCTTTATGACAACGAAAACAATTTACGGCTTTTTTGCCGGTTGGTAAATCTCTGCCTGAACCGTGGTATTGATCCATTTCAAGCATTAAATGCCGTGGCTCAGGCTGTCGAGCTTGCTAAAGCAGAAAAATTACAAATTGAAAACGGATTGAAAAAAACAGCTTCCAAGCGCCATCAGGTATATGATCAAAAAATAGAATATTCGTTGATTTATCAAAAGCATATATGCCTCAATTGCTCCGTAGACAATTTGTTGAGAGATTATTATAATCGGCTTCATGGTTATAATTTCGAAATTAAACGATTTAATGCAATGCGCAGGCAGTATTATCGCTTTGTGAGCGAGTTTTATCCGGAGAATGTTGTAGCAGATGTGAGGCAACAAGTTAAAACTCCTGCTTTAAAAATCATTGCCGGATATCCAAGTTTCCCAGCTGTTAATGAAATAGTGCATATTTCCAGAAATCTTCCCACCAAACACATCTTTTATCTTTGGGATAATGAAAATATTGCAACATTGGTTTACAGTAAAAGCCTTAAAAAATACTACCTCTGTATGGGAGCTGCGATAAAATGCAATCTCAAAGATTCAGCAAAGTTGTATCAGAAAACACTTGACAGATTAAAAGAAGAAAAGCTTATTGGAGAAATTCATGGAGATTCCGAGCATTATCAATTATTGAAGACGATAGAGGTATCTTCTTCATCTCATGCTGCATCTCTGGTTACTGGGTGCAATATATCCGGCAGAGTTGCGTGGGTAAACAGGTTTGGTAATACTCTTAAAGATGTACTGAAAGAGGCTCAAACCGATGAAGAACATCAGCAAAAGCAAAGGAATAAAAATCGCAGAAATAAACGCAAAAAAGACGCGGAGACAAAGTCTGTCCCCGCGTCTGAATAAATTATTGCTTTATTAACTTAATATCTGTCTGATCTTATCTAATACCGCTTGGGTAGGTTCCGGCTTTGAATCAAGGATGGCAATGACTTGTTGAATACGGTCATTCAAAGTAGCTTGTTTCTTAACATCTGAAATCGCAGCTATTGCTTGCTGTTGGGCTTCTTCGCCGACGTGGGTGTAGTATTTGTCGGCTATGTCACTGTCAGTTCCCAGAATTGACAGCAGCACGGCTTTCGGCACTCCGGCTTCAGCACAAAAACTGGCAAAGCTGTGGCGTAAGGGATGAAAGCCGTAGACCGTCATCTTCTTTTTTCTCTCAGGAACTTCAACTGATGCTTCAAGTCCTATCCAACCGATTGCACGCAGCACATCTTTATTTACAAGATTGTTACCTGTATTTTTACCATCTTGATCGCATTTACTGTATCTGGCTGCTGTTTTAGGGCAAACATACTGGTTTTCCTGCCATCCTCTGGCTTCGATCAATACTTCAAACAACTCTTTTGCTATCGGAATCACTACATCTTTACCGGTTTTAAATTGCTTGACCCAGATTTTTTTGTGTTCCATATCCACATTTTGCCACTGCAGCAATACGCAATCCTTCAATCGTTGACCGGTGAACATACCCAAATAATAAATCACCCGGATTTCCGGCTTATTCATCACCTTGTATTTGTCATCGGCAAGAACAGCTCGTAATTGCTGTTCCTGCTCTTTGGTAAAAGCCTGACGACGCATAACAGCTGCTTGCTCTTCTCTTGCTTTTCTGAATAACACTGCTGATTCAAAGGGATTATCTCCTTCATAATATTCGTGGAGGCAGCGGAAGATTCTTCGCAGATGCTTGATCTTACGGTTATGTGTATCAACCGCCAGCTGCAATGTACGCAAATGTTCGGCAAACGCTTGAGCTTCTTTACTGCTGATATCGGCAATACCGCAGATACTGCGTGATGAGTTGGCAAGTGTAAAAGCAACAAATTCTTTGTAGGTAGCTTGATATGAATTCTGCTCTGCAATAGTGTGCGGACGTGCCCGTTCCGGGTGTTCCAGATACTTTTGATACGCTTCCTCAAAATCCAGATTGAGCTGAACTTTGTTGAAGCCTTTTATTGCATTGATCTGTGCTGCGGCTACTTCCAGCGTAGGGGCTGCCCAGATCGAATCCAGCTCTTCAGCTTTTTTGACAGCTTCAGCTTCATCTTGGGTTTTTAACGGAAATTCCTTGCGCAAGCCGGATGCGATAGTCAGCCGGTAATAGAGATTACCATTTTTTCCTTTGCAGCGAATTGTTCCACGAAGTTTCTTCATACGGCTTTTGAGCCTGTTGTTTGCTTTCATTTACATAACCTGCAATTTACAGATTATGGCACAATATAGCACATAAAAGTCCCGAATTCAAGCGTTACGGGGAATAAATGGGGAACAAATGTAAAATTTGAGCGTAAAAATGGTACCCGGAGCGGGGATCGAACCCGCACGTCCTCATCGGACAACGGATTTTAAGTCCGTTGCGTCTGCCTATTCCGCCATCCGGGCGTACCATTGTTTTCTTTTCAATTGATCGGCTTGGTGAATACTGCCGGTCTTATATAAATCAAATCACGCAGATTATTGTCGAACTCTTTTGCTGACTTCAACAGACTTTCCAGATCAAAGTCATCCACCGTCTTCAACTCTTTTATTGCTGCTTCCGGCAATATCGCTTTGATTGCTTCTGCTTCATGCGTTTGTCC
>JAZRSP010000128.1:0-5528 GCA_045651565.1 Victivallaceae bacterium
TATTACCATTAGAAACTATTATAAAATTATTATGTTGTTTTATAATATCTCCTGAACATTTTTCACTAACAATACCTTGGTCATTAACATTTATAATTTTAGAATAACTTATTGAAAAACTAGCGTCAATATTTTGTTCAGTATCTTTAACAGAGAGTAATTGACCACGCAAGTCATATTCATAATTAATTCGGTTACCATTAATTGCTTTACCAATAAGCATACCATCATCAGAATAAAAGTACTCTATCGAACATAGGATATTGTTATTTGCAGCATGTACAGAAAATATGCTCAATAGCAACAAAATGCTTAATAGCTTTTTCATGGCAAATTCCTTTTTTATTTAATTATTCATATTTTTGTTACATAATCTAAAAGAATATATTATTAAAATACACATTTGTCAAATTATTTTCATAGAATAAAAAAGATTTTTAGAAAAACATTTGATTTTTCTTATTTTTGGGTAAAAGTGCGACACAAAAAAAACAGCCATAAAAGACTGGATTGTAGGTCATAATATAGTGCGGATAGCGTTGTATTGCAAACGGATAAACTCTCATTTTCCATTTTCTTACATCATGCGGAGCGTAAGCGAAGTGCTTCATATCGGAATGAAATGGAGATGCTTCATATTGTGGAGTTTTAGCGAAACAATGCTTCATCGTCAGGCTTTTATGAAGCACGGCTGCGCCGTATGAAGCGGCACGTTGTGCCATGAAGCGAAGGTGCGACAGTCTTCATGTTTTTTGCCCATTTGGGCAAAAAAATGGTCGGAGTAACAGGATTTGAACCTGCGACCTCTACGTCCCGAACGTAGCGCTCCAGCCAGGCTGAGCTATACTCCGACTTAGTCTTTTTACAGACAACTCCCTTAATATACTGCATTATTGCTTTTTTGCAAGTCTTTTTTTATAAAATTTTGAAGTTTTTTACAGATATTTTTAAATTCCACACCAATAATCACCGATTTTCACAAAAAATTTCAGACTTGACCCGGCTCGAAAATTACTATTCTTGTATCAACTTAATGAATTGGTCGCCACGATCTTTATAATTTTTGAACATATCCATACTGGCACAGGCCGGCGAAAAAAGAATCAGCTGTCCAGTTGTAACTTCTTCCTTTATCTTTTTTACCATCGAAGCAAAATCGGAAAACCTTTCGCACTCGACACAACCGCCCAGAAGTTGATAGAACTTCTCCTGCGCTTCACCAATCAGATAACACTTAACGACTGAATCCATATAATTTTTTAAAGGCGCAAAATCCATATCCTTATCCAATCCGCCCAAAATCAGCCGAATATTTTTCTTGCCCGTTTCCGCAAAACTTTTAATAGCGGCAACTGAACTTGCAGTATTGGTTGATTTTGAGTCATTAATCACCGTAACTCCAAGGTTATTCGACACATTTTCCAAGCGATGACGGCCTGCAACAAAACTTTTTACCGCTCCGGCAAATTCACTTGACTTGATCTCTTCATCGCTCAAAACCGTCGCAACCAATTCCAGCGAAGCCAATAAATTTTCAAGATTATGTTCGCCTTTTATCTGCAAATCTGAATAATTAAAAAGCTTAAACTCTCCGTAAAAAATCTCATCATTTACCGCAGAAAACTTCCTGCTCTGATAATTCCCCGAAGTCAATCCCCAAAAACAACAATCTTTATTCCCCACATTATCAAAAATTTTGAGTTTGGTTTTACGATACAGTTCAAAATTCCCATCATAGCGGTTCAAGTGGTCGGACTCAATATTCAAAATCACCGCCGCAACACTCCGATAATCTCTAACTTTTTCCAACTGAAATGAACTGACTTCAACTGCCACAATCAATTCAGAATTTAATTTTCCCTCAAAAATATCTGCCGCTACATCGGATAAAGGCAAACCAATATTTCCTGCATAGCAGGCATTTTTGCCGATTTTCTGCAAAATATGAGTGGTTAATTCCGTAGTGGTTGTTTTTCCGTTAGTCCCGGTAATTGAAAGCAATTTCACGCAATCCGGCAAGTTGCGAAAGCCGAATTCAAGTTCGCTGATAACTTCCAATCCAAGTTCTAACGCCTTCCGCATAATCGGAGAAGCTCCCCCTACCCCCGGACTTGCCACCACATAATCAACCCCGGCAAAATCGGGCATTTTTTCATCATTATCAGAAACGATTTCACTCTTTATCTGCAATAAATCGGCAAGTCTTTTCGCGGCAACTCCGCTTACTCCGCCACCTAAAATTAAAATTTTCATTTTTTATAGACCGCTTTCTCAATTACAAAATTTTCATCGGCAAATTCAGTTGCGAGGTGTTTATACACAGCCATTTGCTCCGCCTCATTCCGACAAAGCACGAAACAAGTACTTCCGCTGCCTGAAACCGATAATTTCCAAGGCTTTACAGAATTTCTCAATACAGAATACGCCAAATATTTTTCAAATAAAACCGATTCAAAATCATTATGGAGATTATTATAAACCAAGTCAAACTCGCCCTTTTCCAACCCCTCAAAAATCTTATCGGCACGCTTCAAATCATCGGATTTTTTCAGCTCCTCCGGCAAATTCTTAAATGCCCATGGTGTCGAAACTGGAAATTTGGGAAAAATTACTACGAAATAGAGGTCAAGTGCCGACTTGAAAGGCATTATCTTCTCGCCGATACCATTAATCCTTGCAAGTTTTTTCTCAATGAAAAATGGCACATCAGCCCCAAGTTTCAATGCAAGAACTTTTAGTTGCTCAATATCAAAGGACTGAAACTTTTCATTCAAAAGCGTAAGCACACACCCTGCATTCCCGCTACCGCCGCCGACACCGCCGCCGATTGGGATATTTTTCTTTAAGTCAATGGCGATTTCGGCATTAATTCCGGCACTTCGACAATACAATTCTGCTGCACGAACAACCAAATTATTTTTTCCGTCGAAACCTTTTTGGTTGCTGATATTTGAACTGAAATCAATCTTTAACGCATCACTTTTTTTAATTTCCAAGCCAATCTCGTCATAAATATCATCTATCGGCACGAAAATACTATCAAGCAAATGAAAGTTGTCAGACCGCCGTCCGACAACTTTCAAACTCAAATTAATTTTTAAGCCTGACTTATAATAATTCATTGCTATAAGTTGCAGTTTACTTGTTTTTCTCAAAATCATCAACTGAACACGGCGCAAACTTAAATCCGTATTTTTCGTTGTATGAGTGAATTTCATTTACAATATCAACTGCTAAACGCAATGCTTTCAAGCCTGCTTCGCCCGGCACTTTGGTATCACACAAACTACCTGTTGCCAAAGTTTTTCTGACCGCATTGGCGAAATCTTCAAGTTCAAGAGCCAAAGCATTGTGAGCATCCAAATTGACATCTTTGCGAGCCAAACCGATACGATTGCGTTTAAGCACCATACCGCTGTGGTTGCCGTAGTCCATAGAGATGTAAGTATCTTCCTGGAAAACACGGAATCTGCGTTGCGGCTCTTCACTGACTCTGCTTGCAGTAACATTGGCGCAACTGCCATTTTTGAACTTCAATCGAACATTCACGATATCTTCGGTTGAACTCAAAACCGGAATACCGACCGCATCAATTCGCTCAACATCTGAATTAATCATGGTCAAAATCAAATCCAAATCGTGAATCATCAAGTCCAAAACCACACTGACTTCGGTTCCACGACGGTGCATGCCCGGACGCGGAGGCGGATATTTAGCCAAACGGTGAACTTCGACGAAACGGGTTTCATCGGCATATTTTTCCAAGAAAGTCATTGCCGGATTGAATCGTTCTACATGCCCTACTCCCAAAACGCAATTATTTGCACGAGCAGTTTCGACCATTTCGACGGCTTCTTCGACGAAAGCTGCGATGGGTTTTTCGACCAAAACGTGTTTGCCCATTTTGAGCAAAGGCACAACGCTTGAATTGTGATAATTTGCAGGAACTGCGACATTGAGTGCATCGCATTCTGCAGCGAGGTCTTCCCATCTGTCGTAGACTTTGATATCAAACTCTTCGCCGACTGCCTTTGCAGTTTCCTTGCTTACATCAAAAATCCCTACCAATTCGACATTCGGCACAACTTGTTTGTACAATCTGGCATGATGACGACCGAGAGCGCCGACTCCGATTACACCGACTTTAATTTTTCTATCCATGATGTTTTCCTCTTTTTTGAGATATAAAAATGTTTTTTATTTGTATTTTTGTATAATATAACTCTTTTTTTGAAAAAAAACAGTAATTTTTTCGCTTTTTTTTTGATTTTTTTCAAAAATAGCATATATTTATAAAAGTATTCTATTAATTTTACAAAACTTAAGGTGCAAAAAATGAATTACAAATACAAAAGAGTCCTCTTAAAAATCAGCGGAGAATCCTTAAAAGGTTCACAGTCACATGGTTACGACGCAGATGCAGTTTACCAGATCGTTAAAAAAATTCAAGCAGTCGTCGATAACGGCGTAGAAGTCGCTCTCGTCGTCGGTGCAGGAAATATTTGGCGTGGAGTTATGGGCGGTTCTTCCGGCATGGATAGAGTCAATGCGGACTATATGGGAATGCTCGGAACTGTCATGAATGCTCTCTGCTTGCGTGATTTCTTTGAAAAATTCGGTACCAGCGCACTGGTGCAATCAAGTATCCCGATGATGCCGATTGCAGAAGGATTTAACCGAAAAACAGCCGATGCGGCTTTGGAAGCAGGCAAAGTAGTGATTTTTGCAGGCGGCACCGGTTCACCTTTTTTCACAACCGACACAACTGCGGTTCTGCGGGCTCTGGAAATGGACTGCGAAGCAGTTATCAAAGCGACAAAAGTTGACGGAATCTATGATTCAGATCCTTTCAAAAATCCCGATGCAGTTCGTTACAGTACCCTCTCTTATGACGAGGCTTTGAGCAAAAAATTGGCGGTTATGGATCAAACTGCATTCTCAATGTGCAGAGATAACAATTTGCCGATTATCGTCTTTAACTTCGCCGATGAAAGCAGTTTAGATGCAATCCTGCGTGGAGATACCGAAGCAGGTACTGTCGTTTATTAATCGTAATTGCAAGGAGTTTACTCAAAAATGGCTATTCACCCAACCGCTGTCGTAAGTCCTGATGCGAAACTCGGCGAAAATGTCCACATCGGCCCTTACGCAATAATTGAAGACAATACCGTCATCGGCGACGGCGCATTTATTGACGCTCATGCTAAAATCTGCCGTTACACAACTATCGGCAAAAACGCAAGAATTTACCTTGGAGCATTAGTCGGGGAAGAACCGCAAGATCACCGCATGAAACCGGGGATTAAATCTTTCACCAAAATCGGTGATGATGCCATTATCAGAGAATATGTCACAATTCACCGTTCGCCTTTCGAAAACTGTTCAACCGAAGTCGGTAACGGCACTTTGTTAATGGCTTTCTGCCATGTCGGACATGATGCTAAAATCGGCAACTATGTTACCTGTGCCAACCACACCACAATTGCAGGACATGTAATTATTAATGATAAAGCCGTCCTCTCTGCCTA
>JAZRSP010000129.1:0-1760 GCA_045651565.1 Victivallaceae bacterium
TGTTCCTGCCGAACTCTTTGATAATGAATATATCTATTTGACCATGTCGATGATTGATACATTCTGCACTTGTACGCTTAATGGAGTTGAGATTTTTAAGTCAGGTAATCAGTTTGCGGCACAAAAAATTGAGGTGAAAAAGTTTTTGAAACCAACTGGTAATAAGATTAAATTCTATATCCAGAATCCAATGGTTGAAATTCAGAAACGAAAAGAAATTGCGCCTGACTATAGCATGATCCGTTATACAATATTATTTGGGACAAACCTTATTCGCAAAACTATGTGTCATGGCGGTTGGGATTGGGGCATATCATTGCCGATTTGCGGAATTTACGATGAAATTAAATTGGTTGGAGTCAATAAATCAAGAATTGATGCACTTTATAATAAGCAGAAACATGAAAACAACAAAGTTGAATTGACCGCAGTTGCAGAACTTTTCGCACCTGAAAATTGTGAAGATGAGTTTACTTTCTCTATTGACGGTCAAGTCAAAACTGTAAAAGCTGACCTTAAAAAAGGTAAAAACAAAGTTTCTTGTAATTTTGTTATCGAAAATCCCCGTCTCTGGTATCCTAATGGTTATGGCGAACAAAATTTGTACGATTTAACTTGCAGTAATCAAGATATGCAGGTAACTAAACTTGCCGGCTTGAGAACTATGGAACTTGTTACCGAAGAAGATGAAATCGGTTCTGCATTTTACTTCCGAGTTAATGGAATCAGAATTTTCGGCAAGGGCGCAGACTTTGTTCCCTGTGACGCGATGGCATCATGCCAAACTGAAGATGTTTATGAGGATTTACTGGACTCTGCTGTCAAAGCAAATATGAATATGCTTCGAGTTTGGGGTGGAGGTCAATATGAAAAAGATATTTTCTATGACCTTTGTGATAAAAAAGGTATTTTGGTTTGGCAGGATTTAATGTTCTGCTGTGCGATGTATCCCTCTGATGATTGGTTTGTCAGCGAAGTTGCAGAAGAACTTGAATATCAAATTCCTCGCCTTCGTTCTCATGCTTGTATTGCAATTTACTGCGGAGATAATGAGTGCTTGGGGGCAACTCGCTGGTTCGGTGTGGGAAATAATGAAAAGAATTTAAACCGCTTTATTGCAATCAATAAGCATTTAACCGAGTTGATGAATAAACATGATATCGAACAGATTTTCTGGCCGAGCAGTCCTTGCGGCGGCCCCGGCAACTTCGGCGATAACTGGAAAGATGATACCCGTGGAGATATGCACTTCTGGGAAGTTTGGAATGGCGGTAAAAACTTTGATGCTTACTACACAATTAAGCCGAGATTCTGTTCAGAGTTTGGGTTTGAAGCATTCCCCTCAATGGAGCAGATTTTGAGTTTCTGTCCGGAAGATGAACTCAATCTTTTTTCAAGTACCATGTCGCTTCGCCAGAAATGTTTTAAGCATAATGCGCCGATTTTGGGCATGTTTGAAATGCTTTTTAAGCTGCCTTTGACTATGGAAGGGATTGTCTATCAGTCACAAGTCCAGCAGGCGATTGCGATTAAAGCAGGTGTTGAATACTGGCATGCTCACCAACCTCGTTGTATGGGTGCAATTTACTGGCAGTTGAATGATAATTGGCCGACTGTATCATGGGCAAGTATCGAGCATGGCGGCAAGTGGAAACAACTTAATTATCATGCAAAACGCTTCTTTGCTCCCGTTTCAGGAGTGATGTTCAAAGATACTGACGGAGATATCAAGCATTATGTGATTAATGACTTGCCGTATG
>JAZRSP010000130.1:0-6971 GCA_045651565.1 Victivallaceae bacterium
TCTTCCTAAGACCGCTTGGCCTCCGACTTAAGGCAACTGGTTCTGCAGAAATCCTCTCGGAAACTGCCGGAGCAAAGCCGCGGACGGTTCTGGAAATAATCGAATCCATAGCCCACTATTACAAATGCGGCACCGCCAACGGGATTTTTGCCGATAGAGAAAGTAACTTGATTTACAGTCCGCCGCATTTTACATGGATGGATACTAACTACCCGGCAGGCTCGCCGCGGGCTGGTTATCCTGTTGAAATTCAAGCTTTATGGTACGCGTTGCAAAATATGCTTGCAAGGTTTGACCGCAGTTATAAGGCTGCTGCTGAACAAACCGCCAACTCCATAAAACAATATTATTATTTACCGGAATACGACCGATTGAGCGACTGTCTGCACGCCAATCCCGATACAACTGCAGCCGGTGCAATACCGGATAACGCGCTGCGCCCCAACACACTTTTGACAGTAACACTGGGAGCAGTTCAAGATACAGCATTGCAAAAGTCTATTGTGGCAAGCTGCAGCAAGTTGATAATTCCGGGCCCGATCCGCAGCCTGGGTAATTTGCAGGTAAATCCGCCCCTGCCGGTGAAGTGGCATGGACAAATGCTGAACGATCCGGATTTTCCATATATGGGGCACTACTGCGGGCCGGAAGATACTTCCCGCAAGGTATCATATCACAACGGAACCGCATGGTGCTGGCTTTTTCCAAGCTATGTGGAAGCTTTTTACATAGCCCACGGCGATAAAGTTCTGGAGGCAGCCCGAGCCTTGCTGAAGTCAAGCTCGCAATACTTCAACGACGGCACCCCGGGGCAGCTGCCGGAATTATCCGACGGAGACTATCCACACAACTGGGGAGGCTGTTCCGCCCAGGCATGGAGCATAAGCGAATTCTACAGAGTAGCAAAAATACTCGGCTTGTAACCGGTAGCAAATCAAAGCGGCTGTTAAACGGCTAATGTTGTTAGCCAACAGCATACGCTGCGGCATAACCGTAAAACAATATGATCAACTGTGCGGTGCAGTAACCCGGTTACTTTTCGGTTTTGATGATTCTGCAAAGTTCATAAACTTCATCCAAAGAATACTGAACCCGTTCCACAGCGCCGCTGAGATGACCAACTACTTGAGTATTGCCATGCACATTGCTCAATGTATTTGAACCAACAGCAAAGTGACCATCATCAGTTGCTAACGGCACACCTTCTTCCAGAAAAAGCAATATTTCCGGATCACGAGCTGTACTCAAGACCTTGCCTTTAAGCTCTGAATTTACCGCATAACTGGCGATGGTTCCATTGGTTATAGACGGACAAACAAAAACCTTGCGATCATTGATATAGGGATAAAGCTCCCCTTTGGCTACATCGCCGATCATAATATCCAGCGTTCCATCCGCCCATCCATCCCAATAAATCCAACCACCGGTTTTGCCCGGGTCGTTAATTTCCAGCACCACCATAATATGCTCTTTGTTGTCCTGCGCATACATTGCAGTTCCCAGAGTCAGCTGTTTGACCTGACTTACGCAACTGATCTCGCGGGCAGCATTACGAGCAGCGGAGAGCGCAGGCAACAGCATTGCCGCAAGAATGGCGATGATGGCAATAACCACCAAAAGTTCAATGAGTGTAAATTTCTTTGTCATATTTTTCAACCTTCTGCTAAAAATATATTTATATAACTATTTTATGTTCAATTTCTTATAAATTATTTAATAAAATACAAACAACCACAAAGCCATTACCGGGCTTTACAACTGTAAAGAATCGGATAAATTCTATATCTTTAAAAAACAATGATTTTGCGCTTTAAGTTTTTTTGTAGAGTTCAATTTCCGGAAATGTTCCAACTTGCCTGTTACCGACACAGCAACTTGTAGCGGAGCAGTAATAGAAATCCGATAGAGCGCTGCATACTTGTTAAACAGATACAATAATTGGTATATGCCGTAGTCAGCATTTTTAGATCCCCCCCAATAAAACCTAAATAAATATAACACAGGAAATATTTTTTACAAGCACAAAAGAAAGGAAAATGCAGCAAAAAGCATTGCATTTTACCCAAAAGCCAAACGAAATGTCCTTTCCATGCTTGTAATAACAAACGCAAACAGTTCTAAAAATGAGCAAGCATATACTTTTACAATCGCCAAAAATAAGAAAAAATCGAAAAAAAACAAAAAAAAATTTGACAAAATCCCAAATAAGCAATATATTATAGAACAATACTGCGGGGTAGAGCAGTGGTAGCTTATCAGGCTCATAACCTGAAGGTCTGTGGTTCGATTCCACACCCCGCTACCAACGAGATTCAGGAACTTACAATTCGTAAGTTCCTTTTTTTTATGCTCAAATTCAATGATTTAAGCTTACATCTCACCACTCTTGACAACTCTGGTATCTATTGGTTAAAGTTGATGATTTGACTCTCTGCTTACGATTTGCTTACACGAAATGTAAGCAAAATGTAAGCAAAATTGTAAGCAACAACACAAGATACCACAGTTGTCGCCAAAAGTCAAGCCCGGTTATTCACCTGACAAGCTACCACTGCTCCACCTCCGACATACAGACGTTTGATTATATTCTGCTCTCATAAAGACGAATAATTTCGTCTTTATGCGAACATTATCTTGAAAAGCACGGATGGAGGTGTTATGTTAGAACAAATGCAATAAATAAAGCGAGAATATCAATGAACAAAGAAGAAAAGTTGCTGCCAGTAATCAAAGGTGCACCATCACGTTATGTTACATGGGTGGATTATTCAATGAGAATGAAACAGTCAACCGTTGGTACTAAAGATTATGAATTGTTCTATCGGAAGTATTATGGATTTATCATTGGTTTTTGTCGCAAAGTATACCATTTAGAAGATTGGCATATCGCTGAGATTATCTCAACGGTATTTGATGATTTCATCGCCAAGAAGCGATTGCAGTACTGCAAAGAATATGGCCCTTTTCATTCTTGGTTCGCTAAAGTAATCAGTAATACCGTTAGAGAATCTTTCAGACAAATCAAGCTACGTAAAACACTTGAAGACAAATCTACTATCGGAGATGATGATTTTGTTGAACCGGATGTCATAAGGTGCAGCAAAAGTGATGATGAGTTGTGGCAGGAATATCTTTTGTTTCTCGCTTTTGATACTGCCACTGAAAAATCGTCTGCGGAACAAGTGCACTGCTTTGTTTGGAAACACAATAACAAAAAGAAACCTGCTGAAATCGCAATGGTTTTGGATATTTCACCAACAGAAGTTTCAGAGAATATAAGAGCCTTCAAAAATAAGGTGAAGAATGCTTTTGCTGCTCTTGGAGCTTCATATGAGCAGACAATAGACTGGGATTCGGTCAAGCAGAAAGCAGACAAGGCTCGCGCTCAATATATGGAGATAGCTGAAACATTTCCAATGACTTCTGAGGATTAATCATGAAACCTGGTCAAAAGATAGACAACTACACATTGCTCCACGAATGTGGACGTGGTGCATTTGGCACAGTATTTCTGGCTAAAGATGAAAACGATAGGTTTGTTGCACTTAAAGCTGTTTCTCTTTTTGGCGATGCTGGAGAGCGCGAATTGCAAGCTTTGAACAGTTATCAAAAATGTTCTGGAAATGATTGTTTGTTGAAAATATATCAGGTTGTAATGAAAGACCAGTACTTTTATTACACTATGGAACCGGCGGACAATTTGG
The DNA here is from genome assembly GCA_045651565.1 of Victivallaceae bacterium. Lineage (GTDB taxonomy): Bacteria > Verrucomicrobiota > Lentisphaeria > Victivallales > Victivallaceae > RGIG5270. The sequence goes on from JAZRSP010000130.1 coordinate 3,705, forward strand.
CTGGAGAAGATTCTGACAAATATATTCCTTGTACCTTATCAGAAGTATTGAGACGTCATAAAAAATTGACTGTAAAGCAGACAACAGAATTGATTCACCAGCTTTTGGAAGTTTTAGAGATTATACACGGAAATGATTTGGTCCACAGAGATATAAAGCCTGCCAATATCTTTTGGATTAACAAAAGAGTAAAATTGGGGGATATCGGACTGTTGGCAAACGAGAACAGTATGACCTGCAACGCTGGCAGTCAAGGATTTATGCCAAAACCAGATTCCTGCATCTCACCTAATTTGTCAGCCGTAGATCTCTTTGCTTTAACACGATTGATTTATTGTTGTCTGTCTGGCAACCGAGTTTCTGATTATCCGGAAACAGACCTGACCAACGATATTTTTGAGAATGGTAAAGCACTCTTAAAGATAATGAATATGTCTGATGAAGAAATTAATAATTGTTCAGTCAAAGATTTTCAGAAACTACTCAACAATCAGCGCAAATCAGAACTTCAGTCTTTGTATTCCATGGTCGGCAATACAGTTTCCAGAACATCAAAAGAAAGAGATTCTCTATCAGACCTTCCCATGCTGTCTGGAATTGCTTCTGCAGAAAGATGGATAAAGAAAAATGGTCTTGGTGCATTGGGAACAGCGGTTGTTGGAACAGTCCTTGTGAATACTGTTCCAGGTGTACTTCCCCTCGTTGGTTTAGGTTGGCTTGGCAAGAAATTGTTCAAAAAGAAATGAATACCTTACATTCAAAGTGCAGAAACTCCGAATGAACGTTGATGGAATTGGTTTATTGGCGAATAGTTCCAGGAGATCAGATTGTTCAGTCTGGTGTTGATGCAGTCTGCCATGGAAGCATCTCCAATGAGACAGTCGATTTCGCAGAGATTTCTTAAACCGTGCAGCTCTCCCAATCTGAAGAGAATTGGCGTAATATCCGAAAGATCATTTCGGAAATAAGCATTGCTCCATAGAATCAAGTATCTGGAATCCGGAACAGCGGTTGCAAACCAAGCATAACAGGGCATCTGATCTTGTCTGTGAAGTGTAATTATCAGTGCATTGAGAAACCGGCTGAATGAATAACACTGCGAAATTACCAGATGATAAATTCCAACTCTTACTCTGCCAAAACGCTCAAGATATTGATTGCTGATTGTATTGATTTTTGAAGTTGGGTCGATCATGAGACTGTTCCTTTTCTGATTGATTTTGAGCGTAAAAAATAATTGTTGTAGTTATATTATGTGCGGAGTTAATGCACGTAATTTAACCAAATGAGGAGATTTCAAAAATGAAACTGACAACATCACTTATCTTGAACAACCAGTCAAATCAATGTCAATTTGCGATCGAAGTAAACCTTAATGACGATGCCGAAATGGACGAAATTCAGGAGAAGACCAACAAAGCAACAGCTGCATTGAAAATAGCAGTAAACTCTGTGATCAACATCAAAGCTTTGAATAATGCACCCGCAGCGAAAGCACCGAAACAACTTCCAACAGATCAGGCTTCACCGGGACAGATTAAATACCTGAAAGACCTGACCAACAAGAACGGAACGAATTTAAAAGCCTGGTGTAAAGATCATGGAGTCAGCCCGGACAACATTACTGGAGCTCATTGTAAAGAGTGGATTCCGGAACTTCTGGAAAAGAGCAAGACGAATATAAAAGAAGATGACAAATTCTTTCTGAACTGAAGAAGCAATATTGCAAATCCAATATAATCAAACGACAGCAAACTGGTGTTGCTCTCAAAGCAACACCAGTTTGCAACTTCAACAAATAAAGCCCCAAAACCTATAACAAATCAATGGGGTAGCAGTTGCCAAACTACCGCTGTTCGACTTCGTCTGGGCTACTGTACACAGCATAACAAATCAATTCTTTTTGCCAGTGAAGAGATGACGTAGAATAATAGATAACATTCCAATAATAACACTTAACGATGTTCCAGACACGAGTGTTATCAAGACCGTATCAGATACGGCAGGACGTCCCTGACAGATATTGGCAATGCCTGAAAAGAAAAATAAAACTACTAAAAAGCCAAGCCAACCATATGTAATTCCTAAAACATGATTTGCAAACTTCCGCTTTAACCCAATGTCCTGAGCTTTATCTTCCTTATCTAAATCACGATTTTTTAAATCATCACCAGCCGGAGGTCTTGGATCATTTTTGTATAAACTTTCTTGTTCTGGCGAAAGTTCATCAAATAAATTTGATAATTCCGCAAAAGAATCAGGCTGCTGCATCAACGTCCACACTCCTGAATTACAGAATCAAGGATAGTTAAATTACGGGGCAAGTTATCTCTTACAGCTTGATCATCCTTCGGATCGATATTTCGACTTGCAACCGTTTTATACCAAGCACCACCATCGGCGTGAGAGATTGCACGCAATTTCCACGTTGGTATTTCAGATAAACGATTCCAAGCATGATTTAAGAAAGCAACAACTTCTTCGTCATCCTTTGGAATGGTTGGAATGACCATCTTGCATGGAAAGAAACTTTTGTTTCCACATGGCTCCAAACGCTGAATAAGTTCCGTTACTTTACCTGATTCGTATTGTTTTAATTCGTGGTACAGAGAGACTACAACAGGACCGTGTTGCCAAGCCACAACTGGATCAGAAAACAATGGCTTCTGATGTAATTTAAAATAAGCTGCATGAGCAAAGAAAACCATTTTCTGCAAATGCATATTGGACAATGGAGTTTCTGTCTTCAAAGACTTCTCTATAAAAAAATTGGCAACAGCTTCAACAGAATAACACATAACGGATCCCTTTCACTAATTTTAATATAACACTATTGAGAATGATTTACAAGTATAGACTAAAAGAAAAACAGATTTTCATTATCTGTCATAGATCGGCAATAAAAATAAACAGTTCTCACAAAGTACAGCAACAATGTCAATGCACCTATACGCTCTCTTGGTTGACAAAAATTCAATTTTCTGAATGCTGTTTCTTGAAAAAGTATCTTCTGGGAGTACATTATAAGTATTAGATACAATGTTGAAATTAAACGCCGGAAGCGGCATGAAGTTAATTATGGCAGCATTAGATGAACTGATCTTTGAAGAATGCTTCTGCAATCAGCCAATCTGCGTGTTTTAGAGTTTGCTGCGACCTATAGGAGATTATGCGATGGCTGATGTTAGAAAAGAGCAGGAAAGAGAAGAGCTTCATCGTGCGATATGGAATATTGCTGACGGTCTGCGTGGCAGCGTGGACGGATGG
>JAZRSP010000131.1:0-2346 GCA_045651565.1 Victivallaceae bacterium
CATTAGGGTGTTTTCTGCCGTATTCGTCTTTGGTACAATCATTGATCATCCCGGTATATTTACGCAGAGGATAACCAAACTTCTTGTTAAAAATACGGTTAGCCAATTCAATGTGATAAAAACTCTTTCTGCTCATGTCGCCATTTAAAAGCAAAAGGATGTGGTAATGAACTCCTTTATTTTCGCTTTCCTCTCTGACCGCGAAATACATCGGATCGTAGCCACAGCGACGTTCCACTTGTATAAAGTATGCCATGAAACTTCTAAAAGCACTGTTGTCAGAGGTGTCAATTTCGACAGGAAGTCGCATATCGAAACGCATGGCATAAACCCGTCTGTGTCTGGTAAACATCTGATCGTATACCTGACAAATCTTGAAAAGGATATTTTCATCCAAACCTATCTTCTGAGTTGTAAATTGTAATATAGGAGTTCCTAAATAGAATCTATCATAGGTAAGATCTCTTTTTCTTTTCATAAGTAAAAACACTTTCTCTTGAATTTATTTTCATTGGAGTATTACATATATCCGGAATGAAAATGTGTCGATTTTGACCGGATAAACGCCAGCGTGACGGGCTTCTGTACAGGTTTGTCACATAGTTATCCGTGCATGCATTAAGTTTTTACTGATGAAAGAGGATTTTGCATCAAACAGAGATATTATAATAGTTTTTTTATGCGCTCCAATTTCTGATTTGATGAGAGCTGACTGTTGTTGATGATTTCTGCAATGTCTTGTATTTTCAGATCCTCCTGACCTAACATTGTGAAGCGGTTCATATGAACTTTCATTATTTCTGTAAGAAAATTGGGTTGTGGCTGCACTTGCAATTGCAGAGAAGACAGGCTTGCTTCGGCCATATAATTTGAGAAATTTACATATTCATCCGGACGCAATGTGTGCTTTCTTCCGCGCTTTTTTCCGTCAGGTGATGCTTGTTTTGCTAATCCATGTTGTTTTAGAAATCTGTTTACAGTCGCGACTGATAATTCAAACCGCTCTGCCAGCATCCGTATTGGAACCATATTTTGACGATCACAACGGGCCCGGATAAGCTCCTGTTGTACTTGCGGGGAAATTCGCATAGTCCGTTGCATTGTTGCTGGACGATCATCATAGCGGCACAGCCAGGACGCTTGGGAACTGTAATTCATTGAGAAATAAAATTTTTTATTTTTACAATGGTTGGATATTATTTGAGCCTCCATAAAATCCCGTTCATTTCCGAAGCCGATTCTTTTCAGACGTATTGAGCTGTCAATATGTTGTAATAAATAATCACTTGGATGTTTATAGCGATGAAATATAACAACGGCATTATATATCCCCATTTTTTTTCTGATCTCGTAAAAATCCAAGTAATCGGGGATACAACTGGAATCTATAAAAACGATTCCGAGCTTGGCAAAACAATTCAGAAGAGAAGTGTCCTGGTAAATTTGAGAGATTTTGTTGATTATGATTTTTTGAGAGAGACATGGTGTCCGTTCTATTTCGTGATAAATCCGGGGAATATCCGTTGCAGGGACAATAATCACAACAGGTATAGGAGAGGATGTTGGGACAGTCCAATTTTTCATCAAGGTACAAGCTGTCGTAGCTGACGCAGTTATGCGCAAGAGGAAATTCAAACACATTTCATCGCCATAGAGCAATGTTGTACTTCGGGGAAAAAACAACGGCGAATAAATCTTTGCAGAATCCAAAGGTGAACTGTTTGAGCTACCGAAAAGGATATCTCCCGAGCGGTATTCTGTTCGCATCAGGTCCCAGCAGGAATATTGTTCCCAAGAAAAAATGGTCAATGGTAATGGTGTATTGGGCATACTTTATCTTCTATGTTTATTTATATATCAATTCCGCATAATCACAATATAAATAAAATATCATAAAAATATCTTTTTACAAATGATTAAAGATATATTTTCAGCACTTGTTAGACTGCTGTTCAACGGTAGAGACATTCAAGAGAAAGGAGTGTTATGTGCCAGTTGAGTTAATGTATGAGACCATCTTTTTACATAGAGCAAGCGCACGGGAAAGAGCTGTATATTGTGTGCAGCCTGTCTCTGCCGGGCAAAGGCAGAGAAGGCAGAAGAAGTGGTCTGTGAATAAATGACAGCCAAGGCACGCGGAGTTGGATGCGATCTGATTTGGCGGCTGAACCATCATCAAAAAGGTGAGGACGGCAAACGGGGAGCATCGGCATTCCAAGTGCCGCCATCATATAGTAAATGCTATGCGGTTTGTTCCGGTGCAGCTTGTATTCCGGTTTGAAGGCATTGTATTGGCAAATTCTATAATCACACGGCTCAGGTGGCAGGATAGCTCAGTCGGTAGAG
>JAZRSP010000132.1:0-1217 GCA_045651565.1 Victivallaceae bacterium
TCAGCGCGAACGAATCTACGAAAAAACAAAAGTTATCAATGCTTATGAAAAATACATATTCGAAATTTAATTTCAACCTATTACTCAGCAGAGAATTTAAAATCTCTGCTGTTTCATTTTTACAGAACACCACAAATTCAATGCAACAAAAAACCCCAAGATTTACATCTTGGGGTTTTCCAGAGCGCGAAACGAGATTCGAACTCGCGACCCTCGCCTTGGCAAGGCGATGCTCTACCACTGAGCCATTCGCGCATAGTAGCGGAGAAGAGATTTGAACTCCTGACACCGCGGGTATGAACCGCGTGCTCTAGCCAACTGAGCTACTCCGCCATGTTTTACGAGGCAATAGCCAAATGAAATGGGGCTTCGGGGACTCGAACCCGGGACCCTCCGGTTATGAGCCGGGTGCTCTGACCAACTGAGCTAAAGGCCCATAATGACCCTGCAGGGAATCGAACCCTGGTTTTCGCCGTGAGAGGGCGACGTCTTAGCCGCTTGACCACAGGGCCAGTTTTACTGGCGTTTCGATCGATTTTTTTATTTCTCGACCGAAGCGAGTATTAGTATATCAAATACTTCTTTATTTGTCAACACTTTTTCAAAACTTTTTTTAATTTTTTTCAACTTTTTTCTTCATCCTCTTCAAACCCGCATAAACAGCGGGTTTGAAGGCACCGGAAACTTTCATTAATCTTGCTTCGCGAATCGATTTACACCGAAAACTCCACCCATAATCATCAAAAAGGCAATTCCGCTTACCACTGTAAAAGGATCTCCCATTAACACGACACCCGATAAAACCGATACGATTGTTGAAAAACTATTAAAAATTGCTGCTCTCGATACAGGCAAAGTAGCCAACGAATAATTTGCCAACATATATGCTCCTATAGAAGCGGCCACTCCCAGATAAAGACATGCAATAATAAATTTCCAATTACTAACAGCAACTGCAAGCATCGGAATTGTATCTCCGCCATGCGTAACAAATGCCATGATTGCGAAAAATGCAAATCCTACCGTAAACATAATATATGTAAGTTCAAACGTAGAAAAATCTTTCGAAAGTTTTCTGACCAAAATTGAATAGAAACCACCCAAAAAATAGGCTGTTAATAAACAGATACAACCCGCAAGAGTATCTCCCCCTCGGGAGCTGCCTAAAGAAACCATCATAACACCAAAAATCGATAATACAATGCAGCCCCACTGCT
>JAZRSP010000133.1:0-1799 GCA_045651565.1 Victivallaceae bacterium
TTCTGTGAAATTTTTGTTTATCTGGATTTCCGTTTGACCGGCAGCAACGAGATAATCCAATTGTTCAAAATCCAATTTTTCAATAGCTGTATCCTGATTTTCGCATTTGAAGTCCGGCATTTCCGGTGCTGGAAAATCAAAAGCCCGATTCATCAGTTTATCTACAAATGTTTCTTTTATGCTCATAATTTTTTACTCCTGTAAATTCATCTGTTCTTATAGGAAAATGCTCCCAAACGGTAAAGGTTACAGTTTTTTTGAAGAAAATTCAATAATTTTGATATTGATTTTTTCATTTAATGCCTTTGAAGCCTGTTCCATAGCCTTGACAAATGACTCAGGTGTATAAGTCGATTTGTTATAACCTGCTGCAAGTGCAAACATTGTTTCCGCTCCGAGTACAGCATGGTAAGAGGGCTGTACTTTATAACGATTGACAAACATCTGAAGCCATTTTGAATTGCTGACAGGAACTTCAGCTTCAGGCAAAAAGAGCTTGAATGATATCTCTTCCGGAATTTTTATCTCATTGCGGATAATGTCATCGGAAACATACACAGGCAAGTTTATATTATGGTTTTTCAGAATCTGTATCAACTCAGGCAATTCGTCTGCCACACCCCCGAAAAAAATAGCATCAACTTTGTGCTGACCGCCGTAATTGGTCAAACTGTTGTTGAAGTAAGAAACCCGCAAAGGATGCGGATAAGTCATCCGATAGACTTGGAAGTCGTTCAGAATATCTTTGCTGTTTCTTTCCAGTACAGAAGAAAAAATCTCTCCGTATGCTCCATTTCCCGGAGTGATAATCAGAATTTTCTTTATTTTGTTTTCTTTCATATGAGCAAGTATTGCATTGACCCATTTTTCAAGGGGAGGAAAGAAACTTACATAATTATCGTACTCCAGCGGCGGAAGTTTATCCGGTCGAACCGTTATTGGCGATATCAGCGGAAGAGCATAAAATTGGCTGATTGCCCGAAGCGAGGTAAGCAATTCCGAGTTGCCTGGTCCCAAAATCGCACTTACACGGTAATCGACACAGAGTTTTTGCAATTCTGCCGCCGTTTCAGGGCGTTTTTGACAATTGGAGACGGTAATGTATTTTGCATTTATCCCTTGGGTCTGTAGAATTTCAGAAGCAATCATCGCACCTTTTACCGATTCGGCAGCAGGAATATCTTTACTGTTGTAAACAGAACCAATCACCAACTCCGGCGTTTTGCGGACGGCTGCAGTCCGTTTTTCCGAATGTTGACTGCGTTCATCACGCCCGGCAGAATTCAGATTTTCAAAAACGCCGAGGTGATACAATATAAATCCCAATATTGTCAATGACAAAAATGTAATAACCAAATTTTTGACCATAAAATATCAATCCTTTCCGGTTTTCTGCCGTTCAATCAATTCCTTGAAAACTCCATCACAGGCAGATAATGTTTTATAAGTTCCACACTGAACAACTTTGCCTTTATCCAGTACATAAATACGATCAGCATCAGCAATTGTACTTAAACGGTGAGCGATCACAATTCTGGTTACCGCAAGTTGCCGCAGTTTCTCTGTTATTTTTTCCTGCGAAATATTATCCAAAGCACTTGTGGATTCATCCATCAATATCACTTTGGGATTTCCGACTAAAGCTCTGGCGATCAAAATGCGCTGCTGCTGCCCGCCGGATATCGTTGCAGGAGTGACAATGGTATGTATATCCATAGGCATTTCCCTGACATCATCTGCAAATTCTGCCATTTCCAGAGCATTCCAGGCATCATCAACCGAAGCATCTGTCCCCTGGA
>JAZRSP010000134.1:0-3108 GCA_045651565.1 Victivallaceae bacterium
ATTTATTATTTTTTATCAAAGAAAATTATGAAAGTTTAGAGATAAAAAAATTAACTATTCTTTATGATAGCATCACAGAAGATATTTCAATATGTTTGCCGAATTTTTTTCGTGATAGTCTTTTGGTTTATAATTATAAAATTGAAATTACCCAAGCTAATGATATTATAAACTCAGACAATGTAAAAAAAATAGAAAAAGAAATATGCGATAGACTAAAACATTCAATTTGAAGTATTGTGCAAAGAGTTTTGTAGTTAGGGTATTCTTGAATTAATTTCCGTAAGATAAATCTGTATCGTATTGCCTAAACAGATTTGGAAAGTATATTAGTGAAACATCCCCTTTACCCCAAAAAAATCCGAACTGGCAATCACCAAAGCAGAAGTGACTGTCTGAACGAATGTGAAGACAATCATTTTAAAAAAATGAAGCAGGGCAACTCGCAAGAGTTGTTAGCGAAGCGGTATTTATTTTTTTATCGTTGCTTGCGAATTTATTCGTAAATCACTCTTTTACCCTAAAAATCCTAACTGGCGACATTGCCCGTCAGGGCAAAGCCCGAGCGTATGCGAGGGCAATCAATAAACCAGAAGTTGAAGCAGGGCAACTCGCAAGAGTTGTTAGCGAAGCGGGATTGATTTTTTAGAAAACAACCGCAAATTTATTTGCAGGGTTGTCTTCTAAAAAATAAATAACCCTGCTTCAACCCCAAATCAAGACAAAAAAATGGAGCGAGTGACCAGATTCGAACTGGCGACAATCACGTTGGCAACGTGATGCTCTACCAACTGAGCTACACTCGCTTGTTTTTACGATATAATTAATATAATCTCTTTTTTGAAAAAGTCAAATAAAAATTTGTAAAAAAAGCTATTTTTTTAAAAAAGAGCAAGAAAATCGCAAAAAAAAAAGAATTTGACTTGAAATTTTGCTGTTTTGGGGTTAAATTTGCTACGATAAATTATATTTAAAAAAAGTAAGATTGAAAATGAGTGAAGAAAACGAATTAAAAACAATAAAAGATTATGGTGCAGACAGCATCCGTACATTAGATCCCTTGGAGCATGTACGCTCCAGACCCGGTATGTATATCGGCCGACTGGGTGACGGTTCACACCGTGATGACGGTATATATATATTGTTAAAAGAGGTTATAGACAACTCTATCGATGAATTTATGATGGGGCATGGCAGACGGATTGACATTTCATTGGAAGGCGACAAAATTTCTGTGCGAGATTATGGCCGTGGTATTCCATTGGAAATGGCAATTGCCTGTGTTTCTAAAATGAATACCGGGGGTAAGTATGGTGATTCGGGTTATGAAAGCACCATCGGGCTTAATGGAGTTGGAACGAAAGCGGTTAATGCTCTCTCTGAAGAGTTTGTTGTCCGCTCATACCGTGACGGAAAATTTAAAGAAGGAAAATTTGTCCGGGGCAAACTTGTTGAAGAAAATGACGGTGAAACAACCGAAAAGAACGGAACATTTATCTCTTTTGTTGCCGACCATGATAAAAAACTTTTTGGAAACTATAAATATTCTCTTGACAATATTGAACATCGACTTTGGATGTATGCTTATTTGAATACGGGGTTGTCGCTCTATTTCAATGGGGAGCGATTCTATTCGCAGAATGGTCTTAAAGACCTGCTTGAAGAAAAAGCCGAAGAGGAAAAAATTTACGATATTATCTATTATCGAGGCAAAAAGTTGGAATTTGCTTTGACCCACGTTAATAGTTACGGCGAAAATTGTTATTCTTTTGTAAATGGTCAATACACCAGTGACGGCGGCACTCATCTTTCTGCTTACAAAGAGGGGATTCTGAAAGCGATTAATGAGTTTACAGAGAAGTCTTACAAGGCAGATGATGTTCGTGACGGTATGCTCGGAGCAATTTCAATTAAGTTGGTTGACCCGGTTTTTGAGTCGCAGACCAAAAATAAACTCGGCAGTACCGAAGTCAGAGGTCCGATTGTTGCCGAAGTAAAAAAAGAAATTGTCGATTTCCTTTTCAAAAATAAAGAAGCGGCAGAGAAAATTTTGGAAAAAATTCAGCTCAATGAGCAACTTCACAAGCGAGTTGCAGAAGCTAAAAAACTTGGAAAAGAAGCTGCAAAAAAATTAGCAGTCCGTATTCCTAAGCTCAAAGATTGCAAGTATCATCGTGGTGATAAGGACAAAAAAGGAAATCCTTTGCCTGAAACAATGATTTTTCTTGCCGAGGGAGATTCTGCGGCAGGGTCATTTGTTTTGAAGCGAGATGTGAATACTCAAGCAATTTTTGCCCTCAAAGGTAAACCATTTAACTGTTACGGCGAAGACAAGAAAAAACTCTATGAGAATGAAGAACTTCGAAATATCATGTACGCTCTCGATATTGAGAATGAAGTTGATAATCTTCGCTATGACAAAGTGGTAATTGCGACAGATGCCGATGTGGATGGTATGCACATTAGAAACCTGCTTATTACCTACTTCCTTACTTATTTTGACCAGCTGGTGATGTCTGGACACTTGTATATTCTCGAAACTCCGCTCTATCGTGTCAAAACTAAAAAACTCGGAAGTGTCTATTGTTACAGCGATGCAGAGCGTGACGAGGCAATTGCCAATGCCGGTCGTGAAAAGTTTGAACTTACCCGATTCAAAGGTTTGGGAGAAATTTCTCCTGATGAACTCGGAGAATTTATCGGGGATAATATAAAATTGGTTCCGGTAACTCTGGATCACTTGAAAAATGTTCCCGATATTTTGGGATTCTATATGGGCGACAACTCTCCGAGCCGCCGTGAGTATATTATGGATAATTTGGAAATACCGCTTTATGAATAACGAAGAAGAAAATAAAATCGAAGACTTATCAGAACCTGCCGATATCGTCGAAGCCGAAGAGTTACAGGAGGGTGCCAAAGAGGCGGCAAAAAGTGTCAGCCACAATGAGTACTTCCGCAAACTGATGGATAAAAACTTTTTGGAATATGCTTCGTATGTTATCAAAGACCGTGCAATCCCGAATGTCGATGACGGCTTGAAGCCGGTTCAACGCCGTATTTTGTGGGTGCTTCACAAAACCGATGAGGGCGGAACTAAAAAAACTG
>JAZRSP010000135.1:0-7887 GCA_045651565.1 Victivallaceae bacterium
TATTATATGGTTGTCCGTACCTTTTATGGGTGAAAAAAGCAAAAATTTTGATAAATTCAAAAACATGATTCTCCATTTCGGAGCAACCCGTGATACCGACGTACTTGACCCCCGCTACCCCGAAGTCAGAGAGTTTCTGATTAATACCTATGAACGCATTGTTCGTGATTATAATTTGGATGGACTCAAACTTGACTTTATCGATTGGTTCAAGCTTACCGGAGAAGACCCTGCGGCAAAAGATAATTACGCAGGGCGTGACATAAAAAGTCTGCCGATGGCAGTTGACTGCTTAATGACCGAAGTCAACACCCGCCTGAAAAAGATTAATCCCAATATCCTTATCGAATTTCGCCAAAATTATATCGGCTCGGCAATCCAGAAATACGGCAATTTATTCCGCGCAGGAGATTGTCCGAATGATGCTTTGAGCAACCGCTCACGAACATTGCGTCTTCGCTTGACCAGCGGAAAAAACGCAGTACACTCCGATATGCTTGAATGGCACAAAGATGAAAAAGCAGAAATTGCCGCATTACAGATAATTAATATTCTTTTCTCCGTTCCGCAGATTTCCATTAAGTTTTCGGAAATTCCGCAAGAACACAAAGATATGCTCAAATTCTATCTCGATTTCTGGAATGAACATAGAGAAACACTTATGTTCGGCGATTTCAAACCATACTACATGGCAGAAAACTTCCCGTTGGTAACTGCAGAAAACAATAACGAAAAAATCATTGCAGTTTACGGCGGAAATCAAACAATTGATTGCAGTGCGGCACAGAAAACTTATATAGTTAATGGTTCACCCGATAACGAATTTATCTTTGATAATTTGACTGCAAATCGCAAAATTACCATTTTGAATTGCTGCGGCAAAGAACTTTCAACCATGACAACAAGTCAAAACATTCAAAAAATTGCAATTCCGCTCGCAGGTATCGCAGTAATTGAATAATTTTTAATTAAGAGGTCGAGGCAATAATATTTCACAAGTATCTTTTTTGAGGTAGTTGTAATATTTGCCTTTGACCTCTAAATTTATGTAGAGTTTATTGTCTTTGATATAAAAAGGATTGTGGGGAGTGCGACTGATTATTTTGAGGTCAGGAGTTATTTTAAGTTCAAACGATTCAGCCGATGTCCAAACTTCATCTCCGGCTTGCCCGCGGTAGAAGAGTTGTACTTTAAATTCCGAGTATTCCTCATTGAAATAAAATAAAAGCAAGGCACATTGATTTTCATCTTTTTTCCAAAAGTTCCACCAAGGTTGATTAACTTCAATTAGCGGAAAAGTCTGAATATACGCAATTTTTTCCGCAGGCGGCAACTCAAATTCGCAGTCAAAAAGCCGCAATTTGGTAACTCCAAGCGGAATTTGCACCTCACAACTCCCCTCTCCTTGCAATTGAGTTTCAATTTTTACAATCAGAGTATCTGTAAAAAGTTCAGATTTAACCTGCGGAGTCAATGCCGATTCAAAATGCGTTCCGATTAACCGATGATTTTTTATCGTGAAATGGAAAAATTGAGGATGAGCCTCAGTGCCTTGCAAAAATTGCGCAAAGAACAAAAAAATCATGCACCCTAAAAACTGTAAAATCCTCATAGTTACCCTACTCTAATATCCCAATTATACAATATTTACCTTGTAGTGCAGTTAATATAACAGTAATCCCCAAAAGTATTTTTTTAATTTTGAAAAAAATGCAATATAATGAACTTATGCCAACATCCACTTGTCATTATCTTCAAAGATTTTTTCACTGACACTATCAGCAAAGCATCCTGCTGCGGCAAGTTCTTCATAACGCAATGAATCGTCATCTCCGAATTTCAGAGTGATATCAACAGCTGATACACCGCTGACTTTTATACTGTTTGTCCCATCGGTATAAGTAAGCGTAGAAATATCCCAGTTACTCATATTGCCAGACTCAAGCCAAAGTGTGATTTCTCCATCGGCAAGTTGTTCAACTGTATCATTGCCCCAGTTTTCGCCAAAAAAGAAAATATCTTCTCCTCCGCCGCCGTGCATAGAGTCATTCCCGCTGCCGCCAACGATCACATCATTATTTTCTCCGCCGACAATACGGTCATCTCCGGCATCACCGAAAAGGGTGTTATTACCATTATTTGCCCAAATCGTATCATTGCCAAGTCCACCGTAAATTTTTACTCCACCTCCGACATAAGCAAACTGCTGACTGGTCATATCCACAATGTCATCACCAAATCCGGCACGAATCTCTTCGATTTGTGCAATACGCGATTGCTGTTCGACTACTGTACCCGGCAAAGCGGTATAAATATCATCCAAAAACAAGGCATCGCCATTAACATCATCGGTCATAATCAGAATATTGGCATCACTTGAACCTACAAAAATATCGGCAAGTTTATTTTTCTCGGTAAGAACTACCAATTCATTAGTTCCGCTCCAACCATTCAGAATACCTGTGTGCTGTGCCGAATAATTAACAGTCCATTTGCCATCGGCATTGACAAAAAACATATCCATATTACCATTTGACACAGAAATAAGTTTCTCTGCGCCGAAATTACCCCCAGCAACAATTTCTTCTGTATTTGAAAGGCCTTCTCCAACGGCTTTCACCCGCCACTGCCAGACGCCTGCCGGCAAATCAAAAAAATCAACCTTATTTGAAGCAGTTTCCAAGCGGAGGACATTTTCAAAATTATCCTGCGAATATTCCACGACATATTTTGATATTCCCGGAATAGCATCCCAACTCACGCCCTCGGTATTGCCGGAAAGATTGATAGGACAAACGGCATTTGAAAGCGTAAATGAGTAATCCATAGTTTCAACCGCAGAATCTCGCTGAATACCAATATATATTTCCTCATCCACGAGGTTCGTTTTTATATTCCACACTCCGACAGACAAGGCGTCTATCTCCAACTCCTGCCCGAACTGATTATAGACGTTTATGGTCAAATATCCATCTTTTATTGCCTGAGTTGTTGACATACCGACGGACAATAAAACCGAAGAATTCATCCCTTTATCCGGTAAAAGCGATAATTTAAAGAAATCCGCACTATCTCCGACTCCAAGCCAATTTTCAATATTTGTATCAAATGAGATACTATCTTTGGAGGCAGCTGATTCCAAAGTATCATCGCTATTGTCAATCAAAGGATAGAGCGTTTTCAATTCATAAGCATTCAAAACATAGTCGGTATTGAATTGCCCCTCACCTTTATCATAGGAATTCACGGCAACAAAATAATTACCGCTTTCAAGATAAATATCATCAATGAATGCTTTGCCGTCTGCATCAAGTTGTTTTTCTGCCACAATATCGCCGTTTATTTTGTAAATTTTTAGAATGGCATCATAAGCATCGCCTTTCATTCTGACAGAGTAACTGCTGTTTTCTCTAATTTGAAGCAAATAGGTATGGGCTTCATTACGATAGCCAATCCAATCGCTGACAGTTTCCCCGTCAATTACAAGAATATCCTTTGCTTGAACTGTATCTTCAAAAGCATCAAAACTTAAATCAAAACTGTAATCGGTATTATATTCGCCATTGCCATTATCGGGAGATAATACTTGAACATAAAAATTATTTTTCATCGATAGATGATTTAAAATAACTGTATTTGCGGTATATTCTCCGGCAGTTACAGTCAAAATTTTCACGCAGGAAAATTCACCGTCAAAACTGTTTTGCTCATAGATATTAAGTTTAACATCTGACTCAAAAACAGCACCGCTTTTTATCGTAAGCGAGAGTTCGCCGCCATCATCGGTCATATACTGATAAATGGCATCTTTGTTGCTGGATCCGACTTCGCCTTCCAAAGTTTCCACATAAACTCCCGAAACCAAAGGCATTTTAACAGTATCATCCCCGATAGAAATAATTTCACGATCTTTTGGCTCAATAGAGAAAACTTCTCCTGTCAATTCAAGCTTTATATCAAAAGCCGCAGCACCGACATGTTCTGCCTGCGCCCATTCCCAGAAATAATCGCCATTATCCAACAAGATTTCTGATACAGGATTTTTCAATACGCCATTGATAATTGTCAAAGTAAGAATATTATTGTCAATTTGTTTCACAGTTACACTGTCTTCATTTTCAGTGGTTTTGACCAAGTCGCGACGGAAAAGTGTTATAATTCCGGTAAAATTATGCAAATTAATGCCATTCAAATTATAAATACCGTCATTCAAAGCAAAAAGTTGACTGCGCGAAGAACCGCTATTACCTTCAATTATGAGCGTATGTTCTTCATGGAATAATACTTCTACTTCCTGTTCTTCACTCCATGTGCCGATAGCTTTTCCATCACTACCAATAGCCATTACACGATAAGAATACTCCCCGGGAGCTATGCTCAAAACATAAGAGGTATTTTGAATATTGTTTACATAAACTCCGCAGCCTTCCCAGTCGCCTTCCAACGCGTAATGCAAAACATAAGAATCTGCCCCGTCAACTGCCTGCCAGGAAATCGTTTGCTTTTGGCAATTTTCTGATTCCATTGCAATAAACATGATTTCATCTGTATCGTCAGCGCAGATTTCATCTTCTTCAGAATCATACAGTTTATCACTATTTTCAGTGCCTTGTGTGACAGCAAGCACCAGACTTGAGGGGTTGTCGCGCAGTTCATCTGTAACTGTGATCACCTGTTCAATGGTTACAGTTGAATTTCCTTTGATCTCAAGACCGCTGCCGGAAGCAATCACTTCAGCAAGATCAGAAGTATTTCCAAAATAATCATTATCAACATCAATAGAATCATTATTGGTATAATCCAATATTTCCCATTGGAACGCCGTGCTTTCCGCTCCGGTGTTCGTAATAGTGATATATGCAGTAACTGTATTGGTATTATCAGCATTGTAAGCCAATTCCCAGGAACATTCCAGTTCGGCATTCTGCCGGGCAATGAAAACTTCAACCTCATTACTTTCTGTTAGACTGCCCGCATTTGAACTTGCCGCAGAAATATAAAAACGGTATTGGGCATTGTGGCGGAATTCTTCCGGAATTTCCCATACGAACTCTCCGTTTTCGGTTTCTTCAAGATAAGCTATGATGCCTGAATAGGGATCATAACCGGGAACAGTTGAAATCTCTTCAGCAAAAAGGCGCACAACGGTGGTATCATCAGTTGCCCCGGTAATGGCACTGTAACGGAATTTGATCACGGAATCCGTCTGCTCAATAATTTCCAGTTCAGTTACAAACTTTTCATCCTGCAAGGCATCCAGATAAATGCCGCCGCTATTTTGACTATCACCCAATATTTCCAGAGTCCAATTGCCGGTTTCAGGCGTATCCAGCAACAATTCATAATAATTGTGAGTGAAATTCTGTACGCTTATGACACCTGCGGAATTTTCGGCGGTATAGACTGTAATCGTATCACCATTGGAGTGAGTCAATCGCCAATTACTGTCTACAAGAGTATACTCTGCTGCGACCTGGATCCTGACAAGTCCCGATTCACTGCACTGTCCGTCGATTTGCCAGCTTTTACTTTCAATGACATTGCCGCTGTTGCTGCCCCGAAGAAGCAAGATTTCATTTTCAGCAACATCTCTGCTTTCACAAACCAATACATCCGAGACATTTTCAAGGGCAGACATATCCCCATCAGAGATCGAAGACATCAGCCGATTTTGAGATGCCAGCGGTGTATTGCTTAAGTTGATGACCCATGTTTTCTGCACAGATACAGAGACACTGAAAATCAGTTTGAGTGTTGCCATGCCGTCAACTGTGACAGTCAAATCTTTTCGGTTATAACGCTTGCTTGCGAGGGTATAATCCTGAGAATTCAGCAATACATCAAGTTCGCCCTTAACTGAAACACCCACTAAATTCCAAACATCAACGGAAACGGAACAGTTAAAATTGCATCGCAAATTCCAGTTGTCCTGCTTCATATTAAATGCAGCAGAAAGAGAACCGTTCAGAAAACTGTTGTTGACCAATCCGGCTTTCACTTCCGCTTTTATATTTCCGGCATCGTATGCAAATGAACCGGAAACAGAAATCACCCCGAAGAGTTTCCCCTCTCCGGATAAAGAAAAATAATTATGTGCGGGATTCATTTCCCCGCGGACACTCAGTTCAAGCGGAACAAACGAGGTCTTATTAGGAAAAAGAGCCTTTTGAAGTGTGCCAAGACCTTTCGGTACTTCAACCTCTGTACCGATTGCCAGACCGCCGCCTAAACCGACTGCGAGCCTGGGCTCCTGAAAACCTTTGACACTGCAACTGAGCTGAGTAATACTTACAGCTGCCGAGATCGGGATTTTCGATTTTACAGAAAGTCCGATTGAATTGAGCTTTCCATTAAGAAGACCTATTTCTCCAGAAACAGTAAAACGCTTGCTTGATGCCAAACGCATACTAGCTCCCACAGTAAACGTCATTGCATTGGTAAACGTATTGATATTGGCACTGACCGCAATGGCAAGTCCCAATGCCGGATTGTCAGCAAAATCAGCTATCCCAACTGCCTGAAACACCGTTTCATAGCTGATACTTAAAGGATCTTCGATGATATAGATACCATTAGTGTTCCGGGCTTCATTAATTGGATCGTTCTGGATTTGAGTATAAAAACTGGGGTCGATTTTTGCCTTTTCAATTCTCTTGATTTCAAGGGCTTCACGATCCTTTTTGGGCATATCCAATTGTGCTACAATAGAGGCAACAGTGCCGGAATTCACAGTGGAAGCCTTGCCGACCATAACGCATGAAGCATAGAATCGATCAAAGAAAACGGCTTGTGCATACCCCTGAATAACGGTGAATTTCAGATTTTTATCCGTTGCTTCTTCATAGTCTTTTGTATAAACAGTACTTACGCGTACATTATCAACTGTAATGGTGACCGGACCGAAAGAGAGATTATCAACACCGACTCCGCCGCCCCAAATAAACTCACCGGGAGTTTTATCCTTAAAAGCATCGTAAAATTTCTGCAAAGCATCCGGCAGAGAAGTTTCACCGGCAGATACTGCTAATATATAATCCTGTTCCATCGAAAACCTTCTTAAAATCCTCTCATAATATCAAACGGCCAATCAGAATTTTACAACTGACTCCGCTCATCGCTATATATTAGCATATTTTTGCAATATTTCAAGAGCAATAATAGTTAAGGCGCCAATTTTTTTTGAAATGTTGTTATAATCATACTGTTATTAAAAACAGTTGTAATAAATTAGCACTGCAACTATTGGAAAATTTTAAATTAGTACAACCATTTGGCACAAAGAAACAATCTCCATGCTTGATTTGATAGCACTTCTCGGCCACTTCAATTTCTCCATACCCTGAAGTTACAACTGCCAACTGCCATTTCCCAAATGTAAATTGAAAAACTTCTCCGGCTGCTAAATTTAATTGTTGTACCTTGAAACAATCTGTTAAATCCTCATCAATCAAAGAGACTAATTCTTTGGTAATCTGTTTGCCCTTAATTGTAAGTTGCGACAAAATTTCTTCTTTTGAAAAACCTTGATAATTAAAGCATTCCAAACCCTGTTCCGGAGTCAAATTACCCCACATATCTCGAAAACTTAAAGTTATATCACCAATTTTCTTTTCTGGCTGCACTACTAAATCTGTTGGTTCTTGCACCTCAAGCATAACTACTCCGCTGCCGATAGCATGAGGAATCCTGCCGGGGATAAAAAAAGCATCTCCCTTTTTTACTTCGATTTTGTGCATCATATTGACCAAATCTTCAATATTTTGTGATTCAACGGCTTTTTGAAAAAGTTTTTTATCCACATTTCCCTTAAATCCCAGTAAAATATAAGGCTTTTCTCCATTAATCACTCTGGTATCTAAAATAAACCAACTTTCAGTTTTTCCATAA
>JAZRSP010000136.1:0-5461 GCA_045651565.1 Victivallaceae bacterium
TGTCGATGCAAGTATCGGTTCAAATGTCTTGAATCAGGCAAAAAATTTCTCCGCCTGCTGTGACTTAACCGGTATTGTGCTTACTAAACTTGACGGTTCAGGTCGTGGCGGTATGGCAGTGGCTTTGAAACAAGATTTTAATTTGCCCTGTTTCTATGCAGGTTTGGGAGAACAACCCGAAGACTTACAGGAATTTGATCCCGATTTCTACGCCCAGGCACTCTTTGATAACAAGGAATAATTCTTAATTTATGGACGAAGATTTACAATTTATGCAACTGGCGTTAGATAACGCTGTCAATGGTATGGGCTTTGTCGCTCCCAATCCGATGGTCGGAGCGGTGGTGGTCAAACATGAACAAATTATCGGCGTCGGTTATCACCAGAAATATGGCGAAGCCCATGCCGAAGTTAATGCCATTAATGATGCCGGAATCGAAAACTGCAATGGTGCAACAATTTATGTAACTCTCGAACCATGTTCTACTTACGGCAAAACTCCGCCCTGTACCGATCTGATTTTGCGAAGCGGAATTACCAGAGTGGTAATCGGTTGTTTAGATCCCAATCCTATTCATGCCGGCAGAGCAGTAAAAATTCTTGAAGATAATGATATTTTGGTCAGAGTCGGAGTTTTGGAGAAACAATGTATCGAACTTAATGAGGGATTTTTCAAGTATATTACCTCCCGTTTGCCATTAGTTACCCTAAAAATGGCGATGACTCTGGACGGCAAAATTGCTTGCCAAAACGGCGAATCCAAGTGGATTACTTCCGATGCTGCTCGTGCCAGAGTTCAATATCTCCGCCGCAGCAGTCAGGCGATTTTGGTCGGAGCAAACACCATTCGCCAGGATAAACCATCACTTTTTGCTCGAAATGATGATGGAACTCCATTCAGCGGAGTGCCGTTAAAGCGTTATGTTGCTTCAAATAGTTTTACCAAAGAAGAGATGGCGGAAATTTATCCGGCAGATACTCCTCAAATCGTCAAACTTAATGATGCGGACGACTGGGAAGACTTTCTCTATCTCCTTGCAAGTGAGAAAGTTATGTCACTACTTATCGAGGGCGGCGGAGAACTTGCGGCTTCAGCATTAAAGCACAATGTCGTCGATATTGTAGAATTTCATATCGCTCCGAAAATTCTCGGAGGGCGTGGCAGTCGGGCGGTTATCGGCGGAGAAAATCCGCTTTCGCTTGCGGAAGCAATCGGGCTTGAAGATATTGAAACTTTCTCTCTCGATAATGACTTCGCTATTCGCGGCAAAGTGGCGAAAAAATAATTTCTTTAAAATAATCTGATTAATTCTGAAACTATGTTACTTTTTAAAGTAATATATCGTTAAGTTATTGAATTTCAATATGTTAGCCTTGCTGCTTAATGGCAAACCATTACCTTGGGCACTATCAAAAACGATAATTTCTTTGCTGCTGTTTGCTGCGATATTGTCAAACTGTTCACAAGAGAGGATAGTTTTGTGGTCAAGTGTTTTAGTTGCCAAGTCATTATCGATAAATTCAACCTTGTTCTCCAAATAGAAATTGGTCAAATGATAAACATCTCGGTTGCAAGCAAAGAATTGAACCTGATTTTCCGGATAATTTTTGCCGACAATTGTTTCAATGCGTTTTTCGAGAATTATTCCCGACGGGCCGGAATATTCATTTTTGAGCGACATTTTAAGCGAAGTAATGAGAATAATCATTGCCAAGCAGAAAAAGTAACACGCATTTTTTCTCTCAATACTTGCTTTGACGGTAAAAATCAATAACAATCCAAGCAGGATTATCACAATTCCTCCCAGCAGATGTGCGGTCAAAAGCAGCAGATTTGTTCCAATCAATACACCGGCAACTCCAATGATTACAAAACAACTCCCAAGCAATTTGTGGCGGTTATTGGTGCGCAAATAATTTACCAGCCCCGTTGCGACCAAAAATGAGAACGGCAGATAGGTAATCGGCAAATTCGCCATTGTCAATCCCTTATTCAAAATTGAAAAAATAATTGCGGCAATCAAAAAAATCATGGAAAATTTATAAATCGGACGCTTCAAAAATTCTGCCGCATTATGTTTGAAATCATGCACCGAACAGAGCAAAAACGGTGCAATTGGCAAAATTCCCATGCCCAATAACATTAAATTATCCGCAATTGCCTGTTTGGTTTGAGGCATATTACTAAAAAATTCTGACCAATAGGTAACGATCGATGCCCATCCAGCGATCGCCCACGCATAATAGCAATGACTCTCTGACCATGAGAGCAAACTCAGAAGCAATACAACCACAAAAATAATCTCTATCGGCATAAGCAGCATGTCAACATAGCGTTTCTGTGAAAGCATATAAACTGTTGCCACGATAATTGAGAAGAAAAATGGATTAAGTCCGCTGATAATCAATGAAGCAAAAGTCAAAATTCCGCAAAGCAGAAGCAACCCGATTCTCTGCACACTGAATCTCTCTTCTCTGGATGCCATAAAATACGCTCCAAGTCCGAGGAAGTTAATGAGCGCACCCCAAATTCCGCTGTTGCCGATTACGCTGTCGGGAATGAGTAGAAAAATCCAGAATGATGAGAAAAACAACAAATATGTACATGCAGCAAGTGTGCTGTCATTGGTACATTTTTTGATAGCATAAATCGTCGTTGTACTCAAAACTGCCAACGCAATAATCCCATTTGCCGCTACACCCCACTTGGAAAACCCGAAAATGCTGATAAAAAATCCGCTGATGATGCTGTCAAAATTTACTAATGAAAACGGTTCATATTTATAAGCACAATAGGCATCCATTGCAGTTTTGGCTTCTTCGGGAGTAAGTCCGATCATCAAACTCGGCATAATATATATTGCAATAAAAAATACCACCAAAGCAAAATAATATCTTCTCATAAAAAACTCCATAGTTGTGTAAATTACTTCTATTTAATATATCACATTTTTTAATTACTTCAAATATACAATCAATTCAGACTTGAAATTTTACAAAAAAAAGCTATATTTTATAGTGAAAGACCAATCAATTAAAATTTTTTACAAAAAAAGGAAAACAAAATGGCAAAAAAACAATTTAAAACCGAAGTTCAGCAGCTTTTGGATTTAGTGATTCACTCACTCTATTCCAACAAGGAAATCTTTTTGCGTGAACTTATCGCCAATGCCGCCGATGCTATCGACAAGGCTAAATTTGAGAGCTTAACCGATAACGACAAGGTTCGTGACTGGCAAATCAAAGTTATCCCAGACAAAGAGGCTAAAACCCTCAAAATTATCGACAACGGTATCGGTATGACCGAAGCAGAAGTAATTGAAAATATCGGCACTATCGCCAAGTCAGGCACCAAAGCTTTTATGCAGCAGCTCCAAGAAGCCAAAGCCGTCGATTCACCCGAACTTATCGGTCAATTCGGTGTCGGTTTCTACTCTGCATTTATGGTCGCAGAGAAGGTCGTTATCGAAACTAAAAAAGCTGTCGATGGCGAATCTGCCGTCCGCTGGGAGTCAAAAGGCTCCGGTTCTTATGACATTACTCCTTGCGACAAAGAGTCTATCGGTACTGAAATTACCGTATTTTTGAAGCCGGAAGAAGAACTTTTCCTCGAATACTGGAAAATTACCGATATTATCCGCAAGTATTCAGACTTTATCGCTTACCCGATTATCGTTCCCAAGGTTACTGAAAATGAAGACAAAACCGAAACTGTAACCGAGGAAATTATTAACTCGCAAAAAGCGATTTGGCTTCGTAAACCGTCAGAAATTACCGATGATGAGTACAAAAGTTTCTTTGGGCATCTCTCGCACTCACAAGGCGACTATGCCAAAGTAATCCACATTAATGCCGAAGGTACTAATGAATTTAAATCGTTACTTTTTATCCCTGAAACCATGCCCTTTAATATGTTCATGCCCGACTTCCAAAAAGACGGTTTGCAACTCTATGTAAAGCGCGTTTTCATCTCTGATAAGTGCAAAGATTTAATCCCCGATTACCTGCGTTTTATCAAAGGTGTAGTTGATTCCAGCGACCTCCCACTCAATGTTTCCCGTGAAATTTTGCAGGACAATGCCATCATCGGCAGAATTCAGAAAGCCGTAACTTCAAAAGTTCTCGCCGAACTCAAAAAAATGCAGGAAAATGAACCCGAAAAATATCAGAAATTCTTCAAGGAATTCGGTAAAATATTGAAAGAAGGTATCCACATGGACTACCTCAATCAGGAAAAAGTCAAAGCCCTCGCAATGTATGAAACAATGAATACCGAAGCAGGCAAAATGATTTCTCTTACCGAATACTGCAATGCTATGCCGGAAAATCAGGAAGATATTTACTTTATTACCGGAGATTCCCGTGAGCATATCATCGCAAATCCTGCGTTGGAATATTTCCGAAACAAAGGTTTCGATGTGGTCTTCATGACCGATCCGATCGACGAATGGATCATTCAATCCATGATGCAGTTTGATAAAAAACTCCTCAAAAATGTCGCAAAAGGCGAAATGATCCTAAAAGACGAAGAACGAGAAGCAGAAGAAAAATTGCTCGCCGAAGCAGCAGATAAGTACAAAGACTTAACTGCATTTTTGCAGAAAACTCTCGATGAAAAAGTCAAAGAAGTCCGTTTCAGCAGCCGCTTGGTTGAGAGCCCCTGCTGTTTGGTGGGCGATGAACACAGTATCAGCCCGCAAATGGAACGAATTTTCCGTGCGATGAAAGAAGAAATTCCGGTTTCCAAACGCATTATGGAACTTAATCCAAACCATCCTTTGATTGAGGGATTGAATAAACTTCTTCAAGAAAATAAAGACGACGAAAACTTGCGTGATTATGCAGAAGTTCTGCTCGACCAGGCTTTGCTGGCAGAGGGAACTCCGGTTAGCGACACTCTTAAATTTTCAAAGAATATTGCAAAACTTATGGTCAATGCGATCAAGTAAATCGTTTTAATCAATCCGGTGCGTTAATTTAACGCACCTTTTTTTGCTCAAACAAGTTGACAAATATCTTCATTATTAAAATATTTATCAAAAAATAATGGAGAAATTATGTTCAAAAAAACAACAATTCAAAATCAGGCACTTAAACTTCTGTCAAGTTCGGCACGACATGTGCTTTTATTCGGCGGTTCACGGAGCGGAAAAACTTTTATCTTGGTCTATGCAATTTTGGTAAGGGCATTAAAAGTGCCGGGGTCAAGGCACATAATTTTACGCTATCGGGCAAATTCGGTCAGACAGAGTGTCAGACTTGATACCTTTAATAAAGTAGTCAAACTTGCTTTTCCGAAACTGAATTTTATCGAAAATCGGCTTGACGGCTATGTGATTTTGCCCAATAAATCTGAAATTTGGTTCGGCGGATTGGATAATGAAGAGCGTTCAGATAGGATTTTAGGAAAGGAATTTGCCACAATCTATTTTAATGAATGTTCGGAAATCAACTACGAATC
>JAZRSP010000137.1:0-4901 GCA_045651565.1 Victivallaceae bacterium
GCGATCCGCCCGAAAGACGGATATTTTTATTGGGATGAATGGGATGAGATCGCTGATCGGGGCTATGCCCTTGAGGAAGGCGAATGCAGCGAAACTTCCAGCAAGGTTTGGGGAGAAAAGATGGGAGAAGATACGTCTGGCGGAATGAATTTCACCGTTTGCGGTAATTTCCACGATGACGATCCCTTTGAACGGTATTTCAAAATTTATGATGCCTGGACCTACTGGGAATCCACCAAAGTGATCCGCATCAAATTTACTGCCCCTGAATACCAGTTGTACAACAATGTTGACCATAAACCGGACTGGATTTTGACCGAAGAAGAAAAAGTGCATCTTATGGAGTTATTGACCGCCAATGATTGCGAACTCTGGAAAAATCTCATCAGTGCATACAATTGGGAAGTTTTCGGACATCGCACTTTTATTGACGGCATCCCCGAAGATCTGCCGATCCCGGACTACACAAAATTAAAATATGAAAGATAAAGTTTTATGGATAAAATTTCTAACATCTACTGCGGACATAAGACCTGGCTTGAAGGTCCTGCTGTTGAGCAATTCAAGCGTGTTATGGAGTTCCCCGGAATCATTCAGGGAGCGGCGTTCCCTGATTTGCATCCCGGTCGGGGCCTTCCGGTGGGAGCGGCGTTTCTGTCTGAAAAGATCATCTATCCCGCTTTGATCGGCAACGACATCGGCTGCGGAATGACGCTTTTTACCACCGGAATAAAGGAACACAAATTCAAAAAAGACAAACTTTTCCGACGACTTGGAAGTGAGGTGGAAAACTCTTTGCAAACCGCCGCATTGGAGTTGTTGGATGGTGTGAGTGAAACTGTTTCCGACCCGGAAAATATGCTGGGAACTCTCGGTCACGGCAACCACTTTGCGGAATTTCTCGCCGTTGAAAAAATCATTGACAGCGAAAAGTGTGAAGCATTGAATATCAAAAAGAATGATGTCCTTTTGTTGATCCACGCTGGTTCAAGGTGTTACGGCGAAATTTTGTGGCGTGAAATCGCGGCAAAACACGGTGATAAAGGCTTGGAGTCTGATTCTCCTGACGGAGCAGATTATCTTGCCAGGCACACTGAACTCATTGACTGGGCAAGTTTCAACCGCCGTCTCATCGCCAAGGCTCTCGGCAATATGGCGGCGTGTGAATTGACCGAACTTCTCAATGCAACTCACAACAGCATTACCCCGTGGGGAGAAAACTACTTTATTCACCGCAAAGGGGCGAGCAATGTGGAGTCCGGTGAACCTGTCATCGTGGCGGGTTCAAGGGGAACTTACAGCTATCTGGTCGCTCCAACTGGTGGCGGTGTGGAAAATGTTCACTCCATCGCTCACGGAGCAGGCCGCAAGTGGAACCGGCAAAGCACCCGTGACCGGGTTCGAGCCAAACACGATGATATGCAGCAGCTTTTGAAAACCAAACTGGGAACGGATGTCATCTGTCCCGACAAAACTCTGCTCTATGAAGAAGCTCCCGAAGCCTACAAGGATGTCAGCACCGTTATTGACGATCTGCAGAATTTCAAACTGGCAAGTGTGCTTGCAGAACTTCGCCCCATTGTCAACATCAAACCATAAAGAAAATTTATGCCTGTTATATTACAAATAAGTGCGGGGCTTGGTCCGGCAGAGTGCCGCAAATTTGTTCCGCTTCTGGCAGAGATCATCTGCCGTGAAGCGGGGCAAAGCGGTTTGCGATGCAATAATCTCACCGAACCGACCGCAAAGAACAAAGAAATCGCCTCAATGCGTTTTGCCATTGAAGGGGAAAACATAGATGCTTTCCGCAAAAGTTGGGAAGGAACAGTAAAATGGATCTGGCAAAGCACCATCCGCCCAAACTGGCCGAGAAAAAATTGGTTCGTCAAAGTGTCATTTTTTGAATTTGAAGCAAAGGATTGCGGCAGTTTCAAATTGAGCGACCTGAAAATCGAAACCTGCCGTGCCTCCGGGAATGGAGGTCAGCACGTCAACACCACCGATTCAGCGGTGAGAGTAATCCATCTGCCAAGTGGCACAGAAGCCGCCGCCAGCGAAGAGCGTTCTCAAACCCGCAACAAAGCATTGGCAATACTGCGCTTGCAGGAAAAACTGCACCTGATAACCGAACAACGCCAAGCCGCCGAAAAAGAATCCATGTGGCTTGATCACTACCACCTTGAACGCGGCGACGCCATCCGCACCTTCAAAGGCCTGCCGCCGGTAGAGCCTAGGTGACACTTGGCAGATGTTCAGTTAGTTTTGATAATATTGCCTCTTGGGTCACTGTCCAACCAATCGCGGTATTTTTTTATTTCTCCGGAAAACATTTTCATAATAAATGCAATTGCAGCAGCATCATCAAGCAAACCTGCAAAGGGAATAAAATCAGGAACCAAATCAAATGGAGAAATAAGATAAATCAGGGCTGCTGCAATAGAAATAATTGCTGTTTTGGAATATTCCGGATAAGCGCCAGAAATTGAATCACGGAGAAATCCCAATATTGTTTTAATATCCTCTGCGATACCGATCTGCTTTGATTTTTCCAATGCTGTTTTTTGCTTTTCGGTATCGTTGACAAGTTTTTTGGCATCTTCTTCGCTTGTAGATTCCTGTCTGCGTTTAAGATCTTCACTTATTTTTTCAGAAATTGTTTTCATTTGCAGGTGAACTCCATTTGTATTGTTTTGGAATATTCTTTCAGGCTTTCTTTTGTAAAACCGATCTTAACATCCACTCCGAGAAGTTCTTGCATTTCCAAAGCTACATCAACCGCAACTGATACAAGTTTTTTCCGTTCTTCCATAATGTATGATTCAAAACTAAAGGTTCCTTCATAGTTTATGCCGTGTTCGATTCTGAATTCAAACATTCGTTTGAATATATCAAATTTTTCAAGTCCCTTTGCTTTGTAGTATTCTGCAGCTTTGTCTTTATTGAAAGGTACAGGCTGAGAGTGGTTGAATTTATGTTTTAATCTTTTTTCACTTTTTTCATTAGTGTTCACCGCAACAGAAACACCCATTTCTTCTTTGATTTTTTTGCTTTTGAATATCCAGAAACCTTTTTCTTTTACCTTTGTATTTGCATTATCTTGCGTATGTTTTTTTTCCTCAATGAAAATAGACCCTTTTACTGCGCTAAGGTAGTTTTCGCAAAAATTGCATAATTCAAAAGTGAATTTTTCAGGATCATTCAGTAAATTAAGACAGGTCTTGTAATTTTTTTCAAAATCATCCCAAATTAAAATACTGTTTGCCTGAGTCGCGGATAAATGTGGGTCGAATTCCTGTATTTCAGCCAATGTCGCAATGGTACAATTACGTTGTGCATCGCGCTCTCTTTCAAGAAAAAGCTGGGTGCCGGTATCCTCAACAACATATAAAATTTCTCGTTTTTCTACAGGAATTTCAGCTAATGCGTTATTCATTTTTTAATTATCCTTATTATCATGTTCCAAATTCTTTTTAAGATATCCAAGAACAGATTTTTTTTTTTGCAACTCTTCGGCAAAATTCCGAACGATTTCAAATTCACCGCGAGTAAGAGTATAGTTCGCAGCAGCAAGCGTCTCAAGATGTTGAGAGAAAATTTCAAATCTGTCCTCTTTTTTAAAGCAAAAAATAAACGGGAGTCTGCGTCCGGCAGTATCTGTTTCTGAAGAAATAATACTGCAGCAGAAATATATCCCATCTAACATTTTTTTCTTGTGGCATGAAATTGACTCCGGAGAAGAAATTTTTCTGCCATGTTCTATGGTGTCCCAAAATGTAAGGTACGCTTTCCTTTTCTTCATATCTTCTTCGAATCCCTGTTCTGATACGATTAAAAGAGGTGCATTAAATTCCTTAGAATGAACAATCATAAACATTTTAACCTCCTTTAATTCAAGTTCTCGGAAATTCTTTTCCAAACATTTCTTGCCTCATCAAGAGAGATAAATGAACCGCAAATGAATGCAATTTTGGTGTCAGGTAAACATCCCTTGATTTTTTTTTGCAGATCCTTGAATCCGATTTTTTCCCTCAACACATTTTCGTTATATTGTTCTTGATCCTTGACTTCATCGTAATGCGTTCCCAGAAAAATGAAGTTCTTGATTTTGATTTTTTTCTGTTCATTCTGAAGGTTTTTTATTACCTTGATACATTGCAGGATTGCTGTTTTGGCATAATCCTTTAATTTTATTCCATTTCTATCAACGATTTCATCTTCAGCAAGTATATTGGCATCAAAACAGTAAATAATATTTTGAACTTCAGGCAAATCCTCCCTTAAGTGCATTTCCTGATTCGAATAGTCCCCACCGTAATCATGGACGAAATAAAAACACAAATCAATTCCCGGTAAGGAGATTTTGCCTTTTAAATTTACTTTTTCTTGTGAGGTAGCATCAGTTTTTTCCTTTCGGCAATCGTAAGAGTCGTTTCCTTTTTTCAATGCCTCTGCAGCCTTCATGAGAGTTGTTTTGCCGCTTCTTGAAATCCCTAATGTCAGGAAACCTTTTTTGCGACTGAAAAGTGATCTGAACCATGACAATAAACCCATTGTTATTTCTCCTGATTTTATGGTAATTTATGCCAGCGTTTGTATGCCGTACAGGCACGATTGGTAGGATCTTGAAATATTATAATAGGATGTCGTTTTACTATCTCCAGTTTGTAACGTGTAAACATCACGCTTACACGCATGTGCCTGTAAAATAGCACATCTATTATTACTTTTCAAGTTGTAAAACTCTATTTTATGCATTTTTACCATAGATATCCCATAAAATTTTTCTGATTTGACAAAAAAGAGGATTCATGCTACCTTTTTCTCTGCTACAATCCAAAGGAGAAAATCATGAATCCTCAAGAACATAATATGGCAGTGTTAGGACAAATTGTCAAACACAT
>JAZRSP010000138.1:0-4232 GCA_045651565.1 Victivallaceae bacterium
CGGAAAAGAGATTTGTCCGAAATTGAAAAAGGCTATCCCTTTGATTCAAAACATGCGTGCTGAAGGGCAGATCATTAAAGCGGTTTTGCGAATTGCTCCGGATGTTTCATTGCTTTTGCATAATTTGCCGTTACAAATCAAACAGCTGAAAAAAGCGGCTAAAAATACAGCAGGAATTGTTAAAATCAGCATTGCTGGAGCCCAGTTAACTGCAAGTGCAACCCGTCTTTCTATTGCTTTAGCTTATTTAAACGCCTTGAAAGCAGATCAAACTGCACAGAAAAGAGAAATGGAACAATTTTTGGAGCATATTGGGAATTTTGGTAAGGAGGATCTTGAATGAAACATTTTAGATTGTCAATTCTGGCTTTGGTTGTAATTGTTTGTTTTACCGGATGTACATCAGTTGATTTTTCTTTGCCTTCCGGTTTCAGTCACGGAGCTAAAAAAGATATTATTTGCGTAAAGTTTACTGAACCGCTCAGTAATATTCAGCTCACCGCCGGACAGAAAAATCAGCTCGTTGAGATTCCGAAGACTACTTTGATCCGGAATAAGCGCTTTGTGGTTTTGTCCGGTGCACAAGGAGATTTGTCCGGTACTGAAAACTATGACTTTGAAGTGCGCCCTTATGTCGATTTAGCACAGGTTAGCAATCAGGCATATCAAGGTTATGGGTGCTTGGTCAAACTTGATGTTAAATTGAATGATAAAGCAGCCGGTGCATACGAAGACGGCTTTACAGTTAGAGCTGGCGCAAATGTCAATCTATCAAGATCCAGATTTAAATCTGGCGGCGTCGCCAGGGTTGATTGGAATACTCTTTTTTCTGAAGCATACAACAAGGCTTTGATTCAAATGGATTCCAATATCAAAGCAATATACCCTGTTTGCGGTACTGTTATCAATATTAAGAATAAAGCCGCTAAAACTGAATTTACAATTGATCGCGGAACAAATTATGGTCTCAGTAAAAATGATGAATTTATCGTTTACTATGTGGATCAAAGTGATGCAATCACGCCGGTAGCTATTGCAAAAGGTATGATCGGTAGAGAAAAATCTCAAATCACGGTTACCGCCTGGAACGATGATGATATCGAAGTCAGCAACGATATCCTGCCGCGCATCAAGCGTAAAGACAAAACACTTTTGGGAAATTTATTTGTCGTTTGCCGTTCTGCAAAGAAAAAGTAATAAAAAAAATAAAATTCCAGAAAAAAATATATTTGTTGCTCCAGTTAAATAAACAGCAACCACAAATTAAGGAAGGTATATATTATGAGCATTTTTTTTGACAAAGACAACAAAGCACATTGGTTCTATGGTCCTGATGAAATCGGTTATCGGCTGACTGCTGCAACTTTGACCAAATCTCTCGAAAATGAGGTTGATTTTGACCCCCGTGCCAGCATTTTTGTTTTTCATAATGGCAAAGAGGTAGATCGCTTGTTCCTCGAAAAAATGAAAAGTGAAGCCACATTACGGAACTACAGCGGTATCTGGGGCGCTCTTAAAGGTTTGCTGGGCAGAAAAGAAGCCAATGTCGGAGCCAGTTTGTTTGTTTTGAAACGCGGCAAAATTTATTTTGATAATCAGTGCATTGCCCAGCTGACAGCAAAGAATTATCTGGAGGTAAATTGCGACTGTGTGATTTCTGCTGAAATCGTCGAACCTGAAAAATTTGTTATGAATGCCCTCCGTGAACAGAACCATCCTGAATTGGCAAATGCCGGCTATATTCAGGCACGGAAAAATGTTGATGACGAGGGTATCAAGAGCCGCAAGGAGGCTGTTGAGAAGTTGCGCGAGGAACGCACTGCAATTCAAAAACAGCTTACCTGGAATATCTTTTCCGGAGAACAAAAGGCTCTGCGCCAGAGAATTTTGGATATCGGCAATGAAATCAAACAATTGGAAAAAGAGATTTCTGATATTCAGGAACGGGCAAAGAACTCTTATCTCAAAGAAATCAATGCAAAAGCTGCAGAGGGTTTTGATTACTTCATTTTTACAGCCAATGACCTCTATAAATCTTTTGTTGAAAATCTGGTTTCCGGCATTTTGCAGCGCCTTGCTGCAGAATATCCTGCCGATGAACTGGTGCGGATGAATTTCTGCGACGAAGTGCAGAATATCATTTCGACCAACGCTAATGTGATTCGTCGTCTTGCTGATCTCGGTATTGCTCTGGTTGTGGAAGATGTCCGTTTTGTCAGCGATGATGAAAAAGAGATCATTGAGCAGATTCGTGTCAATGCCAAGGTAAGCCGCGAACGCAAATGGAAACTTGAAGGACGTGTGGAAACGGTTTCCTATAACCGTGATGAGCAGAAAGTTATCGTTGAAGAGCATCAGATAGAACTTGATAAAAAATCTGAACAAAACAGTTTTGAACTTGCCAGTTCTCAACTCGATAAAGATAACGAGTTTGCCAAAGGCAACAGTGAATTTGCCCAGAAACAGCGTTTGAATCCTGTTCTGGAAGATACTGCAAGACTTGATGCCGATCACGATATTGCAATTCAGAGTATTGATGCAGAAAAGATATCCCGGGCAAATGCTATTACTGATCTTCTTTCCCGTAATAAACTCAAGACTGAAAAAGAATTCGAATGGTTCAAAAAGGAACTTGAACGACAGGGATTGATTAAGCAGGAAGAGTCTGACAAACTCAAAGACGAACTTGAACTCATCCGGCGCGATCGGGAATGGAATAAGGAAGATACTGAAACCAAACATACCTGGGATAACGAGGAACTTGCAAAGCGCCATGATTCTTTCATGAAAGCTCTTGCTGCCGCCCTCGGGCTGGAAGAAGCTCAAAAAGAAAAAGCACTTAATGATTTCAAACGCGCTGAAGCTATTGTCAATCTGCAGCATATTACCGATTATGAAAAGCTTGATAAAGAACGCGAGTTCTATCTCAAGCGTTTTGAAGATGCTTACAATGATTCCCGTAAAGATGTTGAATTCTCCCAGACTCAACGTCAGGATGATTATGCCCGCGAAAAGAAATTAAAGGATGAAGCTGCAAAACTTCAATCAGAAAAAGAGCGTCAATTGTTTGATGAACAAGTCGCCGATCGTGCCGCTGCTCGAAAAGAACAGGCTGAGCAGAATAAGTTAAATCGCGATGAAATCGCTGCAGATAACGCTTTCCGGCGGCAGCAGGAATCACTCAAAAACATTCAGGCTCATGAGGCGAATATGGCAGAAGCTGCCCGTCAGTCCAAAAAAGATGATTTGCTTGCCGGCCTTGAAGGCAAAAGAAGTGATAACGATAGAGATGTTGCAATAGCCCAAGCTGAGGCTTCTGCAGCAAATGCTCGAGCCAACAGTGAAGACGCAAGAGCTCGTTATATGGCAGAAGGTAAAGAAGCAGGTTTGCGTGAAGCATTGGAGCGCGTAAGCGACATTTATGAAAAACAAGATCGCAAAGAAGCCTATGAACGGGAAGCTGCGCGGAAGCATGAGGAAGAAATGGCAAGAATCAATGCCGGAGGAATTCAGGCAAAGGATAAAATGGCTCATGATGAAACTATGGCTGCCATTCAGTCTCGCGAAGCTGTTGCCATTGCCAGAGGTGAAGAACGAGCCAATACCATTGATATTCTGAGTAATCAGAGTAAGCCGGGCAATGATATGGTTTGCGACAAGTGCAATAAGTATTTTCCCGGAGAATATGCCAGTTGTCCATTCTGCGGCAGCAAACTTCGTAAAGTAACTCTTTAATTCTAAACTACAACCGTTGCGGCTCACTTCGCAACGGTTGTTACTATGTAAGTCAAGGGTATGAAAATGGAAGTAAAAATTTGTCCCATGTGTCAGAAAGAAAATGCTGCTGCTGCGGTTCTTTGTGAACATTGTTTTGCAGCTATTCGTTCTGTGCAACCAATAAGCAAGGAACCGGCAAAAGCAACACCCGCTTCTGCGGGGCAGCAAAAGGTTTGTGATGTGTCAAAAATGGAATTCGCCTGTAATAATTTTGTCTTTTCCCGTAAAGATGTTGAAGATATCACAAATGAAATTTTTACAACATCAACCTATCTGAATGAATATCGAACTTTGGTTGACAAAATTACGTTGACATATGATGAATTCAATATGGATATTAATGCCTATGCCGGTTGGTCAGATGCAGTAAATGAAATCGGACCTTATATTAAAATGTGTGAGGGTATGATTGACAAGACAATTCCTATTGCTGCAATGTATTTGCGTGGAGTACG
>JAZRSP010000139.1:0-8810 GCA_045651565.1 Victivallaceae bacterium
GCGGCTTTCGCTGAAATGCCGACCGAAGAAGAGTTTATGAATTGCCCGGAAGTATCAGGCGAATTTGAAACTTTTGCCTTGCAGAAACGCTCTTACAGCCGTATCGGAGTCCTGTGCAGAGTTGTTAAAAAATTGAATTTCCCGGACGGCACAACCAGATTGCTAGTAAGAGGTGTCGCCAGAATTCGTATGATTCGTATTACTCAGGATGAAGACGGCGTAAGCGTAGTTCATTATGAGAAATGTGATGAGAAAAAATATGAAGAACCTGAGATGATTTCAGCATTGGAACAGTCGGTAATAAAGGCTTTTCAAGAGTATTCATCAGTGGTTTCAAGTGTGGCAGAAGAATTCAAAATTGCAGTTTTGAATGTTAACTCATCTTCTAGAGTTGCCGATATTGTCGCTGAAGCAATGATGCTTGCTTATCCCGAAAAGTTCATGCTCGTTTATCAGGTCAGTGTCGAAAAAAGATTGTACAGTTTATTGAGTCTGCTCAATCGAAATATGCAGGTCATGCAGGTCGGTGCTAAAATTCAAAACGATGTTCATAGTGCTATGAGCAAAGCACAGAAGGAATTTTTCCTCAATGAACAACTTAAAGCTATCAAAAAAGAACTCGGCGAGGATAACCGTAATCCCGATATTATCGATATTGAAAAGAGATTGAAGGAAGTTAATTTGCCCGAAGCGGCACTTGCTGCGATAAAAAAAGAACTTTCCAGAATTGAAGTTTTGCCGCAGATGTCACCCGAATATCATGTGCTTTATAACTACATTGATACCATTTTGTCATTGCCGTGGAATAAATACACCGATAACAGACTTGATGTGGAAATGGCGGCGAAGGTGCTTGACGAAGACCATTATGGACTTAAAGATGTAAAAGAGAGAATTTTGGAGTTTCTCTCTGTGCTTAAACTTAATCCCGACCGCAAGGCACCGATTTTGTGCTTGGTTGGGCCTCCTGGGGTTGGTAAAACTTCTTTGGGGCAGTCGATTGCACGGGCTTTGAACCGCAAATATATTCGCATGGCTTTGGGCGGAGTTCGTGACGAAGCGGAAATCCGTGGACATAGAAGAACTTATATCGGAGCGATGCCGGGCAGAATTTTGCAGAGTTTGAAAAAATGCGGCTCATCAAACCCATTGTTTCTGTTGGATGAAATTGATAAAATCAATCGTGATTTCAGAGGAGATCCGGCATCGGCACTTTTGGAAGTGCTGGACTCTGCCCAAAACAGCACATTCAGCGACCACTATTTGGAATTGGAATATGATTTAAGTAAGATTTTCTTTGTCGCAACTGCAAATACGCTTGAAACTATTCCTGCGCCTTTGCTTGATCGTATGGAAATTATCCGTTTGCCCGGATATACTGCATTCGAAAAAAGAGAAATCGCTAAACAGTATTTAGTGCCGAGAGAGTTGAAAGATAATGGACTTGATCAGTACAAAATTAAATTCAATGTGTCGGCAATTAATGAACTTATTGACTACTACACTCGTGAAGCAGGCGTGCGTGAACTTGATCGGGTTATCTCTCGTACTTGTCGTAAAGTCGCCCGTAATGTCGTGGAAAATAAGTATGAAGATAATAACAAAATTTCTATCAAGGCCGCAAGTGTCAATGAATTGCTCGGAAGCAGAAAGTATTTAATTGAAAATACTGAAAAACACACCGAAGTAGGTACTGCCCTCGGTATGGCTTGGACAAGTGTCGGCGGGACAACATTGATGATTGAAAGTGTAAAAGTCCCCGGAAAAGGTAATTTGAAACTTACAGGTTCTCTCGGCAAAGTTATGCAGGAGAGTGCCGAAGCCGCTTTTACTTATATCAAAAGTCGTGCATCAGACTGGGGTATCCCCGCAGAAGTTTTTGAGAAAAATGATTTCCATATCCATGTGCCTGACGGAGCAACTCCGAAAGACGGTCCGTCGGCAGGGGTAACAATTACTTCGGCACTCTATTCGCTTCTGACCGGTAAGCGGCTGAAATCTCATTTGTCAATGACCGGTGAAATCAATCTTCGCGGTCGAGTGACAATTATTGGCGGAGTGAAAGAAAAAGTTATTGCGGCTTTGAGAGCCGGGGTGCGGGATGTTATGTTGCCTCTGGAGAACAAAAAAGACTTGGAAGAGATTCCGGAAGAGGTGAAAAAAGAGTTGAATTTTCATTTTGTCAGAAACTTTGACGAGGCTTTGGAAATTATTTTTTAAAAAAACCGCGTTGCAGAGTTGAAAATAATTAAAAATGTTGTAAATTATATTGAGTTGTTTTATATAAATTTTTAAAAGGAGCAAAAAATGAATTTTCAGGGCGTATATACTGCATTGGTAACACCGTTTGTAAATGATCAGGTCGATTATGCTACACTCGAAAAATTACTCGAAATGCAAGTGGCAGGCAATGTTGCGGGTATTGTTCCCGTAGGTACAACCGGTGAATCACCGACTTTAAGCACAAGCGAACACTTGAAGGTAATCGAATTTGTGATTGAAAAGGTTAATAAGCGTTGCCAGATTGTTGCAGGTACCGGTGCAAATTCTACTGCCGAAGCGGTTGAATTGACTATTGAAGCCAAAAAAATGGGAGCTGATGCGACTTTGCAGGTTACTCCTTATTATAATAAGCCTACCCAGGAGGGTTTGTACAGACACTTTATGACTGTCGCAGAAAAAGCTGAATTGCCGATTGTGCTTTACAACGTTCCCGGCCGTTCAGGTGTGGCAATTGCCGAGGATACTGTCGCTCGTATGGCAAAGGCTAATCCGATGATTCAGGCAATTAAAGAGGCGGCGGGATCAGTTGAGAGAGTTTCTAAACTTCTGGATATTTGCGATATTCAGGTTTTGAGCGGTGATGATGCTTTGACCTTGCCGATGATGTCGGTTGGTGCCAAAGGTATTATCAGTGTGGCTTCAAATATTATTCCAGCTGAAATGTCACAGATGGTTGATTTGTTCTTGCAGGGCAAAGTTTTTGAAGCAATGGAACTTCACAAGAAATATTATGGTTTATTCCGTGACCAATTTATCGAAACTAATCCCATTCCGATCAAGGCGGCAATGGCGATGGCAGGACTTATTGAAGAAAGTTACCGACTTCCGCTTTGTGAAATGGGAGCGGCAAATCGAGAAAAGTTACGCAATACACTTATTAAGTCAGGCATTATCAAGTAGTTATCAAAAACTCTTCATTTAAATTTTTAAGTGGAGAGTTTAGTTTTATATAGATAGGGGATTGGATAGATGAGTACACCGAAAAAAATCTTCGGCAAAGCAGAAATTACTGCGGCAATTGAAAAAATTGCCGATGCGATTTATGCAGAGTTCGGAAAGAAAAAAAATGAAGATAAAGAGTTCGTTTTAGTCGGACTTTTTAAGCAGGGAGTGCCTCTGGCACAGCGAATTGGTCAGGTTTTGGCAGAGAAATATAATTATACCCCAGAAATCGCTCATTTGGATATATCAATGTATCGAGACGACTTCGGTCTTCGCAGTGCTTTGCCGATTATCAATGAAACAATCATCCCCTTTGATATGAATGAAACCAATGTGATTTTGGTTGATGATGTGTTGTCAACCGGCAGAACTATCCGAGCCGCACTTGATGCGGTAACTGACTACGGCAGACCGAGTTTGATTCGTTTGGCAGTTCTGGTGGATAGAAATAATAGTGAATATCCGATTCGTGCCGACTATGTCGGATTTGATATTACTTGTGATGAAGATTACAAGGTGCGTGTTGAGTTTGAAGAAAATGACGGAGTTGATCAAATCAGTGAAGTCAGTTGGAAAAGATAAAGGAGATATATTATGTCAGCAGAATTGAAATGGACAAAGAAAGATTTACTCTGCCTCTATGATTTGACCAAAGAGGAGATTACTCATATTTTGGATACCGCACAGGAATTTAAAAAGGTTTCAGAGCGGAAAGTTAAAAAAGTTCCTGCATTGCGCGGCAAAACTGTGGTGAATTTTTTCGTTGAGCCAAGTACCAGAACCAGAGTTTCTTTTGAACTTGCAGAGCAGCGTTTGAGTGCGGATATTATTAATATGGTTGCCGATTCAAGCAGTTTGAAAAAAGGTGAAACTCTGCTTGATACAGTTAAAAATATCGAAGCGTTGCAGGCGGATATTATTGTTATGCGTCACTCATGTACGGGAGCGCAGGACTTTATCGCTAAACACAGCCGCTGCGGAATTGTCAATGCCGGCGACGGAGCGCACAGTCACCCGACACAAGCACTTTTGGATATGTTCACAATTCGAGAAAAGTTCGGTCGTATTGAGGGGCTTAATGTGGCGATTGTAGGTGATATTCTCCATAGCCGTGTGGCGAGAAGCAATATGTGGGGTTTGACTAAATTGGGAGCGAAAGTAACTCTGGTCGGCCCTGCAACACTGGTTCCGGAAGAATTTAATGATATTGAGAATGTCCGTGTCTGCCACACTCTCGAAGAGGGGTTGCGTGATGCCGATGTGGTTAATATGCTCCGAATCCAGCATGAACGCCAGAATGCTTCTTATTTTCCAAGCACCGGAGAGTATGCTAAATACTATGGACTTAATGAGGGCAACTGGAAGTATGTAAAAGAGGGTGCGATGATTATGCACCCGGGCCCGATTAACCGAGATGTTGAAATTTCAAGTGCGATTGCCGATGGCGAAAATTCAGTGATTTTGGAACAGGTTACTAATGGTTTGGCAGTTCGTATGGCAGTGTTGTTTTTGATTGCAGGGGCATTATAAGAGAGTAGGGAGAAGCGAGAATGAGCGAAGTTAATTATATTTTGAAAAACGGTCGGGTAGTTGATGTAAATAGAAACATTGACGAAGTAATGGATTTGGGTATTCAGAATGGAAAAATGGCTGATCCTGCCAAAGTGAAAGATCCGGTCATAATTGATTGCAAAGACAAAGTGATTGCACCGGGATTTATTGATGTGCATGTGCATTTGCGCCAGCCGGGCAATACTGCTGCTGAAACTGTCAAAACCGGTACACTTGCGGCGGCGGCAGGCGGATTTACTGCGATTGTGCCGATGCCGAATACCAATCCTGCGGCGGACACTCCGGGTGCGATTGAGTATTTGCGACAGTTGGCGGCGAAGGACAGTGCGGTAAAAATTTATCCCTGCGGCTGCATGACCAAGGGGTATAAGGGTGAAGAAATGGCACCGATCGGCGGGCTTAAAGGGGCAGGGGTTTACGCTTTGAGCGATGACGGAAAGTGCGTTCAGGATAGTGAACTTATGCGTAATATTGTTAAGTACGCCAAGTCCTTTAACTTGCCGATTTTAGATCACTGCGAAGAAGAAAAACTTTTTGCAGGCGGCGTGATGAATGAGGGTAAATGGTCAGTGCTTTTAGGGATGAACGGCGTGCCGGGATTAGCGGAAGAGTTGATTGTTGCCCGTGATATTATGTTTGCAAGAGAGTGTGATTGGAAAATTCACTTGCAGCATATCAGTACCGCCGAAAGCGTCGAACTTATCCGTAACGCCAGAAGCAAAAACATTCAGGTTACGGGCGAAGCTACTCCGCACCACATATCTTTAACCGATGAGTGGATCAAAAAATACGATACCAACTACAAGATGAATCCACCGCTTCGTACCGAAGAAGACCGCCTCGCACTTATTGCAGGTTTGGCAGATGATACAATTACCGTTATCGCAACTGACCACGCTCCGCACACTCAAACTGCGAAAATGGTCGAATTCAACCATGCGCCTTTCGGTATTCTCGGACTTGAAACAGCAATTCCGATTTGCTTACAGGAGTTGTACCATACAAAGGTTTTGACTTTGAGCCAGTTTATCAGTAAATTTACTGTCGGCCCTGCGGATGTTTTGGGCTTTAAGAATTAC
Organism: Victivallaceae bacterium; assembly: GCA_045651565.1. Lineage (GTDB taxonomy): Bacteria > Verrucomicrobiota > Lentisphaeria > Victivallales > Victivallaceae > RGIG5270. The sequence goes on from JAZRSP010000139.1 coordinate 5,877, forward strand.
GATTTAAGAAACGGCAATGCAGCAGACATTACAATTTTGGACTTGAATGATAAATTTACTATCGATTCAAGTACCTTTAAGAGCCTCTCTCGCAATACTCCCTATAACGGTTGGGAAGTAAAAGGCAGAGCAGTCGCCACCATCGTCGACGGCAAATTCGTCTATAACATCATGAAGTAAGAAGTTATTGCTTATTTTAAGGATAAAAATTGGAGATTTCTTTAAGAAATAATTTTTTAGAGGGTTATCACTCCGGCTCACAAATTGCTCGTGTTTTAACCGAAACATGGGTAGGGGAGAATATGTTTTGTCCGCGTTGTGGGAATTTGACAATTAAGCATTTTGCTAATAATCGTCCTGTTGCTGATTTTTTCTGCCCATCTTGTAATAATGAGTATGAATTAAAAAGTAAAAATGGCAAGTTGGGATATAAAATAGCTGATGGTGCTTATGATACAATGATTGAAAGAATTTTGAGTAATAATAATCCTGATTTTTTCTTTATGAGTTACTCTAAACAGGAAATGAAAGTCATTGATTTTGTGTTTATACCCAAATATTTTTTCGTTCCTGAAATTATAGAGAAAAGAAATCCATTAGCAGAAACTGCTCGTCGAGCAGGTTGGACGGGATGTAATATTTTATTAAATAAAATTCCAGAACAGGGGCGAATAAATATTATAAAAGATGGTAGTATTGCCAATATTGCAAAAATTGTTGAGAGAGTCAAAAAAAGTGATACTCTGAAAGTTAGTAATGTTGATAGTCGTAGCTGGCTTATGGATATTTTAAATTGTGTCAATAGAATTTCTAATCGTGAATTTTCGCTTGATACAATGTATAAGTTTGAAAATTTATTGCAAATAAAGCATCCCGCCAATAATAATATAAAGCCAAAAATCCGTCAACAGTTACAAATATTGCGAGATAAGGGATTTATTGAGTTTTTAGGGAATGGAAAATATCGAAAGGTTGACTTCGAAGGATGAAAGAATTTGCGATTGTAATTGAAGAAACGGTTGTGCAAGAGTTTAAAATCTCCGCCAAAAACTCGGAAGAAGCGTTAAAAATTGCTCTTCAAAAATACAAAAAAGGGGAATTGATTGTCGAAGATGGCGAGAGTCAGGCAGCACAAATGGCAGTAGTTATTCCTGATAAAGATTTGGAATGGATAGAAATTTAATAATTGTTTTAAGAATAATTACCATTAACAAAGGAATTGTAAAATGAGTGATTTTAAAAATCAAATCGATGAAGATATTAGAGAATATCAAGAAAAATATTCTTGGGTTCCAAATATGGAAAAAAATGAGTGGGCTTTTAATTTTTGGGTATTAGATAAACTTTTTTTGATTGATGAAGATGTGATACCTTCTCAGATTTTAGATTATCATGATATGGGGGTAGATGCGTATGAGTTTTGTGAAAATACTAAAGATTTATATATTATACAAAATAAATATTATTCTACTTCGCCATTGTCGTTAGAGTATGTTAAAAATGATTTTTTATTGCGCCCAATAAATGCATTAAAAAATGGAACATATACAAAGTCAGAGGATTTGCAAAATATTTTTAATAAATATATTGACGATGATGATTTTACTGTGTATTTTCAAATTTATGTTACAAATAATTTGAGAAGTGATAGTATTAATAATTATATAAAAGAATTTAATCTTAAAGATCCAAAATATAGAGTTGAAATTTTTTATCTTGATGATATAAAAGAAAAATATTATAGTGATCTTCCCCAACAATATTCTACATTAACAGCGACTATTGAAAGTGTTAATAAGGGAACAATTTTACAAATTAATACAGATGATTATAAATTAGAAAATATTTTGGATGCGAGATATGTTTTTGCCCCAATTACTTCTATATTTCGCATGTATAAGGAGGCAAAAGACAATGATTATCCAATTTTTGACAAAAATATTCGTGAATATTTAGGAAAGAAAGGCGTTAATAAAAAAATATATGAAACATTATTAAATAAAGAAGATAGAAAAAATTTCTTTTATTATAATAATGGGGTTACATTAATTTGTGACTCAATGACTACAATAAAAAGTCAGAATAAAGGAAATAATAATAATGCATGTTTTAATGTAATAAATCCTCAAATAGTAAATGGATGTCAAACAGTGAATTCAATTTATGAAGTTTTGCAAAATGTGAATCCAGCTATTATAGAAAATGAATTTAAAGATACTTTTGTTATGTTAAAAATATTGCAAATAGATCCGAATAACGAAAAAGAGCAAGAACTTTATAAGAATATTGTAAAATATAATAATTCTCAAAATGCGATTGATGAAAAAACTTTTACTGCAAACGTAGGTCATTTTAATCGCATAAAAGCCGAGTTTGAAGGAAAAGGTTTTCTTTTATTGATAAAACAAAGTGATAAGGAGCAGTTTCGGCGAAAATATACAACAATAGCTAATTTAAAAAAAGAAAGTGATAATAGATTAAAGCGATTTGGACTAAAAGATCATTTTGTACGCGTTCAGGACTATTTTATTCCACTTGAAAAATTGCTTCAGGTGATTATTGCATTTACAATGGGCGGTTATGACGCTTATACTAAAAAGACTAATTTATTGAAAGAGGGAACAGTACACTATAACAATGCAACTAATTTTGTAAAAAACAATACGACAGATACATTGTTAGATTTATTTTTATTATATAAAAAATCAGAAATAGCACAAAAAGTTAGTTCGGATAAGCGACATCCAATTCCATATTATTTGATTGATGCATTTGGGAAATATGATTGTGAAGAAAGAAAGCCTGAATTAATTTCCTCTAAACTCGCAAGCGAAAGCGAAATTCAAAAAATTGTTAAAATTTCTCAAAGAACAACGAAAAGTTATTCTCGTGAGATAGAAAAAAGAGGTGTCGATTATAATAAAATGATTAAAC
>JAZRSP010000140.1:0-3720 GCA_045651565.1 Victivallaceae bacterium
ATTTCTGAGCCTCTTTTGCCAGTTTTACAGCATTGTCGTAAGGAAAATTGTGAACATCCCAATCATCATGTCCGCCGGGCATCCAGGCAGAAATGGAGGTGCCACCGACAGCACAGGGCAGAAGCACGATCTGTTTGCCGGGATACATTTCAAGCAGCAGTTTACCAAGGGTTCTTCCCGGTCCGGTCCCCACGACCTGTCCGCCTTTTTCAGGAAGAATATTATCCCAGGGGTCAGAGGTTTCGATTTTTTTACCGTCACTTGAAAAAGCACCGATGAATTTGCGGTCACGGGTCACAGGTTCGACAGCACTTTTAAAAATGTTTCCCGGACGGAAAACCAGCAGATCCGGAATTTCAGTTAAATCATCCTTACCGGCAACTCCTCTGCCGGCCATGTTCGATTGTCCGGCAAGCAGGACAAAAAGTTTTTCTTTGTTTTCTGTCGTATCCACAATGCACACTCCTTTTGCGGTAACTGTTGATAATATACCGGATAAAAAATTTTTTCAAATAGCAAAAAACAACAAAAAGATTGTAATTTGTGATTGACAAAGACTTTTTCCTGTGCTAAATTTCAAAGAAAGGAACAGGAAATTGTGATATGGATAAAATTTTATATACCCGCCGGGATTTGATGTCTGTTTTCAACAATGCCCGTTTTATACTCAGACATTTTGCGATGGGATATTATAAAACGACAGAAAGCAGCATCCGGTCAATGCCGGTCAACAGGATGTTTTTTCCGCTGGAAAATCCGGGCGGAGCAGCGAATTATCTCAGGACAGCAGAAAAGACTTTGCCGCTGATTCCGGGAAAGATGTATTTCATTCCTGCATGTTATCCGGCGGACATGCACTTGAATCCGGATATACGCTTTCTCTCAGTACAGGCAAATCTTGAAATTTTCCCCGGAGCAGATCTCTTTTCCGGCTGTCAGCAGATATTGGAAATCGATTCCGGCAATGAAGCAGAGGTTCTCAGCCGGATTTTTTACACACCGCAGAAAAACTTATATTCTGCCGCTGTTACTTTGGGCGGCAGGGTACTGAATATCCTTGCCCGTCTTCAGGAATATTTCCCTGAAGAGGATTTCTGGAACATATTGGCTTTACGGGAATACAATGATCTGGCGGAATATCTGCTGCTGCACGGAACAGCTGCGACAAAAGTCCGCGATCTGGCTGCGGCAAGAAATGAATCCAGAGAACACTTCACCCGGCATTTTTCCGCCCGGACGGGAATGTCCCCCAAAGCATTGATCGACCGTGTCGTTACCGGAAAATGTCTCTCGCTTATCAGCGAAGGATACAGTTTTAAAGAAATTGCTCAGTTGCTGGACTTTTCGGATGAATATGTCTTTTCCCGTTTTTTCAAACGTAACATCGGAGTTTCCCCCCGTGTTTGGCGAGACAAACAGAATCTCTGTAATTTGCCGGAAAAATATTCATAAATGAGAAAACAGAGTTGAACATATTGTTATCGGCAAACTCAACAAAACCGATCGCATCCGATTGATATTTGAACAGAAACTGGGAAAAATCAGCAAGTCTGATATTGCCAACGCCTGTCCTGATATAAGTATTTCCATGATTGAGCGGACTTTAAAAGAGATGCTTGACCATGGTGAAATCATTAAAGTCGGCTCAGGCAGAGCAACCGCGTATGTAAAAAAGTAATATTTCACGTTGGTGATTTCCAATTTATAAATTTATGCATTGTAATATTAAGGCGAATGATGATGATAAAATGCAATATTTGCCACAGGGAAACCAAACAAACAGTTGTAAAGCAGAAACATTATGCGTATAATTTGTTATGTCCGGAGTGTTTGTTTCTTGCCAGACAGCAGAAACAGCCAGCCGGTCCGGAAAAAATGATCCTGCGGATACTCCATGAATACCTCGTAAAACAGAAAGTTGTTTCGGAAAATAAGTTTGTCATTTGGAAATGGATGCCGGATTTTCGAGATAAAAAATGTCCCGATTTTTGGGCGGAATGTATCTCCGGAGATTTTCTTGAACGTGAATATCGCGTGAGTTATCTCTTCAAAGGGAGTGTTGAAACAGCAAAAGAGTTTGCATTTTCTTTGCAGACGGCTTTTGACGAAGCTCAAGGCGGTTCCAATCTATTTGAGTTTGATTCTAAACATTTGGCATTTTCAGTAACGTCTGTTTTTCAAATCGAACGCGATGAAAAAATTTCCGGATTAGTCCAATATTGCTGCGTAGTGGAGTTCTGATGAAACGAGTTTTTTTATTGCGGGTGCGATCGGTCGGGGTTTAATACCGTCCGGATTTTATCCTCCGGGCTCATCTTTTCCCAATTTTTCGGGAGTTTGCCAAACACCTTTTTTACATTTTTATTCTCCTTTACCATTAACAGTTTTATTCATATTCTCTAAAAGTTCTCCGGGTGTTCTGCCGCTTTTGAGCATAGAAAATGCTCTTTCAGAGGTGAACCCTACATCCATACTCTTTTTCAGGAGTTCAAAAAGTGGATCAAAAAAGCCATCTACATTCAATACGCCGATGGAACAACGGATCGCCCCCAGTTTCTTTTGGGCAAGGGCATCAAAAAGTTCATCAAAGGTCCCGATGCTGCCGGGAAGTGCCACGATTGCATCGGCGTGCTTGAGCATTTCACTTTTGCGTTCTGCAAGGTTTTCCGTAATAATGGACTCCGTCAAATCGTGCCGGATGAGTTTTTCTGGCAAACTTTTGGTGAATACTCCAATAACTTTGCCGTTGCGTGCAAGCATAGTATCAGCAAGGAGTTTCATCATCCCGCAGGAACTTCCGCCGAAAACCAGTGTCATATCGTGGTCAGCCAGATAATTTGCAAGATCGATCACCGCCTGGCGGAATTTGGGGTCGGCAATATCCGCAGAACCGAGATATACTGCAACATTTTGTATGCCCATAAAAACATCTCCTGAATTTTCTCACCTGTAATATAGCATACAAGGAACGACATTTTAAGTCCCACTTCAAAAAAAGTGTGATTTTTTATTTAAGTACCGTCAGGTACGTTGTAAAAAGAAACACATCCTCCCGCCGCAGGCGGCAACTTCATCCGGCTTCATCTCGCCTTGCAGATTACGCCGTGGCAAGCAAGTGTAATGAAGCGACAGCGGAATGGTGTTTTAGTCTATTTGTGGTAACAGTACATAACACTGCAGTGTGCTTCAAGTGATTTTCTTTCTCCGGCGGAGGTTTGGTGACCTTGCAGATTTAAATGTTTTCTTAAAATACTGAATTGAAAATAGTTTTATGCAGTGTATATTATAGCAGGAGTAGAGGTTATAAGAGAGATCGCTGCCAGCACTGCAGGCAAATATGATTTGCACCTTACCGGTATAAACTTTGAGCAGAAAACCGGACAAACCGCCAGTTGGACTTGCGAAACGGTTCAGAGGTAAATACATAAATCCTTTTGCGGGAGAAATAATATATGAAAATAGCGTGGTTCAAACACAATATCACGCCGGAGATCGGCACCCGGGTATCGGGTTACAGCATGGAAGATGTAACTTTTTCCAAGTGGAGCGACCTTTTGATGACCGGGCTGCTGGCGGATGACGGCGAAAGAAAAGTTTTGCTCATAAGTTTTGACCTGCAGTGTATGGATATAGAGTACATATATAAATTCCGCAAGCTCTGCGGCGATATTCTTGCCATACCGCCCGAAGCGGTGATGCTGACTTTTACCCACACTCACG
>JAZRSP010000141.1:0-1782 GCA_045651565.1 Victivallaceae bacterium
GATCATATCAACGATTACCTTTGCGTAAGGCAAAACGGTGAACGGTTCAAGTCTTTCGTCTTCAACTAAATATACAGTATCAACTCCGTAAGAATAGAGAGTATCAACACAATGTTCAATTTTATCTCCGAGGAGCAATGCTTCGGTTTTTACGCCTAATTTATCAGCAAGTTCACGCCCTTTGCAGACGAGTTCCAAACTTACATCAGCAATTTTACCTGCCTCTTGTTCGATAAAAATCCATACGTTTCCAATTTTTTCTGACATAATATTTTATCCTAAGGTGTGATCAGCAATAAGCTCATGAATAAGTTCAGTGATGCCTGCTTCGGTCGGCTCAACAGATTTGGCTTCGCTGGCAGTAAGAACAACACTCTGAATATTTTTAACTTTGGTCGGAGAACCCGCCAAACCGATACGACTGCGGTCAGCTTCTACATATTCAGCAGACCATTCCTGAATCAAAAGATTCTTTGCTTTTAAATCATCAATTTTAGCAGCAATAGCTTCTGAATCAGAATACTCTCCATTAGCGGCTGCTTTGGCAACTTCGCTCGGAGTCATAGCGCGCTTGTACTTCATAATACGCAAACCTGCCATCGGGCGCGGTTCATTAGCATCGATAACAGTCAAAAGGCAGGGAAGCGGTGATTCCAAAACTTCATAACCGCCTTCGATAGCGCGTTTAGCGACGATTTTTTTGTCATTCAATTCTACAACATCTTCAACATAAGCGATTTGCGGCAATTTAAGTTTTTCAGCGATCTGGGGTCCTACCTGGGCAGTATCACCGTCGATAGCCTGACGTCCGCAGAGAATAAGGTCAAAGTTTCCAACCTTTTTAGCACAGCAGCTCAAAGCAAAGCTGGTTGCCAAAGTATCTGCACCGGCAAAAGCTCTATCGGTTAAAAGAATCGCTTCATCAGCACCGCGGAATAATGAATTACGCAATACTTCTGATGCAGTCGGGGGGCCCATGGTTGCAACAACAACTTTTACACCGTAGCGGTCTTTGAGTTGCAATGCCAATTCAAGGGCATTCAAATCTTCCGGATTGAAAATTGCAGGAAGTGCCGCACGATTGACGGTACCCTCCGGTGTCATAGCATCACCGGTAATATTCTGCGTGTCCGGAACCTGCTTTACAAAAACAAGAACAGTTTGGCTCACAGTTTTTCTCCTTGTTAGTCGATTTTTTCATTTCGACAGTTTACATTAAAAAACGAGGTATATAATACATATACAATTATAAATAATATATCACATTTTTTTTAAAATACAAATTTTTTCAAAAAAATCTTTCAATAAAAGTTAATTACAAAAAAAAGAGTATGGAGATTTTTCCCCATACTCTTTCATTAAGTCAAATTAACATGCAACCAATATAAATTAGTTGATAGTGATGCTCTTTTCGTTTCCGGCTGCAGCTGCTCCCCAGTAGTGGAAAGTGGTTGCTGCTCCGATTGCATCTCTGAAATCCTGAGCAAGTGCTTTTGCATCCATTGATTCAGCGTGACCGTCAGAGTAACCGACAGGAGCTTTGTCACCATGCGGGAATACTGCCATGCTAGTATGTTTTGAAGTCCATCTCCATTCAAAAATCTGACATTTGGTTCCCTGGAAACTATCTACCATAATTGCACGTTCGCCTTTGAAGTTGTAGATATTGATATTGATGTTACCGTCATTTGAAGTCGGATTGTTTGCACCGGTTGTTCCTAAATAACCAGTCCAAAGATTATGATGACGAGGCATACCGAAAATTGCCTGACGGCCAGAGTG
>JAZRSP010000142.1:0-2982 GCA_045651565.1 Victivallaceae bacterium
TATATGAGGTATTGATCTTATTGGTAACAACGATTAAAACGCCTTGAAAACTACCGGTCTCAACTTCTGAAAACTTTATAATTTTACAATCTTGCAACATCCCATGCGCAACAGAAAGGAGGCGCATGAGATGAATAACAATTTGATCCGTCACCAGACCGTAATCCTCATTGGAAAAATTCTGCATCCCTTAACCGAATCCAATCTGATTCCTTTTCCGGAATACAGAGAGATCATTGCCCAATTAAAGCATATTGCCGCCAAAGGTGAAGCTTTGCCGGTAGTGGTTCCCAAATTGGTAACGACCGAAGAAGCCGCCAACATGCTTGGTATAAGCGTAGCGAATTTCAAAAAGCAGGAACCGTATCTGCCGTTCAAAAGGAAATATGTCGGGCATGGTATCCGTTACCGTAATACAGATATAATCCGCTTCATCTTGAGTGATGATACAACCGTTGAATCGAATACTTCTGAAACAAAATAAAACCTATCTGTTCCTGTCAGTAGTTGCTGACAGGAACAGGTGTGTGGAAGTGTTTTATTTTAGCATTGTTTATTAAAAAATCGCATAGTGTCAAGTTAAAGTCCATAGTGTTTACGGACGTTGAATACTTTCCATTGCAGCATCGGGTGTTTGTTTACTGAATCGCACCATTGCGGGGAATCGCTTAACAGTTCCGGCTTGATTTCGCCCTGTTTATTTACCGCGGTCAGAAATTGCTGCTCGGCATCAGTAAACGGCAATATGGCATTTAATTTTTCCTTGCAGCCTTTCAACAATTTTTCCAGATATACTTGCGGAGGATCGTTCACGGTTCCATGAGCTAATGTTTCCATAAGTTCCTGCCGGAATTGCTGGGTGTCAAACTTCAATTCTCCCAGATCTGATATTTCAGAAAAATCCACCTTGTTGAATGACGCATACACCACAAAACATTTCCGCAAAGTTGGAAAATCCAGTTCGGCACAATTCAGCAGATGATAAGCATCAAATAAATCACGCGGCTTACAGCGGGCAATCAATGCACACAATTTACCGGCAGCCAATTCGTGAATGTCCAATACCGGTATATCATTCGCCTTGAAACTGCCCAGCGGAAAAGAACTGCGTTTTTCAATCGACATTAAAGCAACACGGTGCATATAGTTCAAGTCAAGTTCAATATTTTGAGTTATCCCGGCAAAACTCCGGTATCCCAAACGCCATTTGCCTCCAGCGTGTTCACTGGGAACGCGTTTGAGAGTGTAGCCGTTACCCGTCAACAGTTCACTCAACACCTTTTCGTGCTCCTGACGATCAGCAAGCATAGTTTCCCGGTCAATGCCAAGATAGTTCAAATCAATATCCACCGACAATCTGGGAAGCTTGAAATAAAACAAATTCAACGCAGTACCGCCTTTGAGAACATATTTGTCTTTCAGTATGGGATTGGCAAAAAAGAGTTCCAATATCCCCAGCAAACGCAGGACTTTTTCAATGTATAACTGATCAAAACCGGTCTGCTGATGTACGGTATTGATTGCGTGTTCATCAAAATTCATAGCCATCTTCCTCTGTTGATTCAAGCATATCTTCCGGTACATAGAGATTCCAACGCTTGACCAAACTGCCCTTGCGGTTGGAGCGGTAAAAGTGTTCCGGTGTATCGGGTATGAGTTTTTCCAGAGCTGCAAGTGTTTTATCGGGTACCTGCATTGAATTCTGAAATTTTTCAAGCATAAAACCCAAGCGAGCCGCAGTTGCCGGGTGATCGAGCAGTTTTACATACTTGAGCATCTTGTTCCAGTTAAGATCGCTTTCAAACATAAAAGCGTTGGTTATTTCTTCCCAACCTCCGGAAAGTTCCATACGGTCAAGCAAATCCACCAGTAAACGCTCTTTGGCAACGACCCGTACAGGCGTGTTCCACATACGGTGTTCTTCTACCAGAGTATTATTGTCAGGCAAACTTTTAGGCGGCAGACATGGTTGAAAAAGTGTATCATTGATCATACAAGGCTTTATCCGGTGCTGCGACAAAAAAGTGTGGCTGGAATAAGCGTTGCGGGACATACCATAAAAAGCCAGAGCCGAACGATAACCCAAAACCGCATCCGGAGTAAGTTTAGCCGCAGTCAACAATGCCGGAGGAGTGAATTGCTGATCCACGCCCTCCGGAACCACCGAATAAAGCCGGTTGCGTATCTTGCTTATCTTGTTGCAGCGGGTCAACTTTGCCAACTGATTGCGGCTGTGATAACCTGAAAGCGAACAATAGCGTTCCCACTCATCGGTATTAAAAACCCGGTGAGTTTGCAAAAAACTATACTGCTTTGACTCAACTGCATTCATATTACACCTCTTATGCTCTGTATATAATTTATCATAAAATCGCACAATGTCAAGTGTTTTATTTGGGTATTCTTGAAGAAAACAACTCCCGCTGTCTTTTGGGAGCGTTGCCCTTGGTGTTGGTCTTGGCAAGGTAACTGGCTCTTCTGAAGCAATCATTTTTCTTATTTTCCATTTCGGGATCATCTTTCCTCAACATAACTCCGTTGACTTGCTTTTCTCCGGTTCTGCTGGTGGTGCAGTCATCAATCAAGCCATAACCGTTTTCTCTTGCCGGTAATCCCAAAGTACTGTCCCATAATCTTTCGGCTGTTTGGATATGGTTATGGATGTTCTGCGTCTTCTGTCCGTCCCAAAGTAGAGCCACATGGTAATGCTGATGTTTCTCTTTGGATTGTTCCCGTACTGCGATATACTGCGGTTTCAATCCCTGTCTGGCAAGGTTCTTCATAAATTTAGACTGGAACTCTCTGAATACTTCATTGTCTGCATGATTGTATCCATCCGGAAATCGTACATCTAACCTCATAAAGAAAACTTTACTTTTGGTTTCTTCTGCATAATTAAACTGTCTTTCTATTTCATTAAGTATTTTTGTATTACATGATAAATTTCTTTCTTTATCTGTCATAATAGAGTAGTTGTGATAA
>JAZRSP010000143.1:0-1984 GCA_045651565.1 Victivallaceae bacterium
AATATTCAGAACAAGGGCCGTAATCCACGGAAATACTGGTGCAACAACAATCAGCAATACCCAAATTCCAAGTGCATTACCAAAGCTACCAAAGCTATCTCCTTGCAGCAGCAATACAAGCAAGTTGATAAAAACATGTCCATACATAACAATGAAGCAGGTGGTCTTGCTGATCTGCCAACAGCTTATATGTCTACGGACTATAAACATACTGCTTATCCACAACATCGGAGCAATGACAAATACAAATATGTCTGCACCATTGGAAAAGTACATTTCAAAAAATATTTTCCACGCCTCATTCATACATAGATCCTTTTTGTAACGGATTGGGAAAAAACTTTTTCATTTCCCGTCCTCCGCTTTTATTGCTTTTGCGGTTTTGAAAATGCTATAGCCTCCGGCAAGAAGTAAAAGCCATACCAGCCCCAAGTGCCAACGATGTCCTTTGCGGAGAACAGCTTCCAGTTCCTCTGACAGTTGAAATTCTTCTATTTTGAATTTATTGTTTTTCATAATGATTTACTCATTTCCAGACTGTATTAATGTAAGATACAGAGTTCCATCACGGTCTTCAAATTTAAAAGAAACTTTATAACCTTTTCTTGTTTTTTTCGAGTGTGGCCAGGATACATATCCGCAAAAATCAAATTTGTCAGAACCGGTAGATACATCAATCCATATGGCTCCCGGACCTAAAAGGTCTGGTTTATCATCTATGCGATAGATAAATGCATAACGAAATTTATTAAAAATGCGCTTAACTGCATCGAAAACAACTTCATATTTGTTTAGTTTTTCGGATTGGTTGAGATCCGTTATATAAACAACACACGCCGACCGAGAAAATTCTTCCGGCACTTTTCTTATTAGAGAAACTTCTTTCGGCACTTTTCTTATTAAATGACATAAAGACAACAATACAGCGAGTTCTCTTGGATTGCTTTGGAAATAATTGATTTCCGCTTGGGAAAATAAATCTTTTCTGGGCAAATCCAATTTTAACCGAAGACTCTTATCGGGTGAAATTTGTACATTTAAAGAATATATTCCTCTTTGAAAATGCTCATAAATAGGGGCTGGATTTATTTGGTTGAGCAATTCGGCAAGTTCCATTCCGGTAAAATTCTCTTTGCCACTCAAAAATATCATCATATTGTCACTGGCAAGGATAAAGGTATTCAGCACTGTTTTCCTTGCCGGTACAACTATTTGCAAATAAGTCCCCTGCCATCCCCCGCACTGGAAGTTATCTTCGCGTTTTTTGATTTCAATCGGAGTTTTGAAACAATTCAGATATCGTGCAACTTCAGCATCTGCCGCAGATTTGGCGGCACTGGTTGAACCCGCTTTTTGAGCGTAAAAAACAATATCTTTCTGCGAAATTCTGATATAACATTCCCCCGTTTTGTCAATATAGAAATCACATCCCCACGGCAAGAGTGTTTTGTTTCCTTTGGTTGCGCTCTGGTGGCACCAGTCGCGGTGGACGATTTTTCCGTTTTCGCTCCATACAAGGAGATAAACTTCCGGCTTGCGGTATTGGAATATATGCAGTTCCCGCCCCGGTTGGAAACCGCTATTTTCAAACCACACAATGGCCTTGAAAAATTCAGAATCATTTTCATTGACAGTTTTCTGCAATACTGCTTTTCCGCATAGCTTTTCATAGTCGGGAATGGTCTGACATTCTCTGACTTTGGCGTAAAATTTGCCGCTCGCTGTATAGGCTGAACTGCAGTCTGTTGCAGTAATGACGATGGCAACCATCGCATATAGCAACGCTGAAATCAGCCATTTGTCCGCCCATTTTATTTTTCTGAACAACTTTGCTTTGTGAACGCCCCATGCGGTCAACAAAGATGTTGCCAAAACAATGCTGCCAATCAGGAGCAGAAGTTTAACCAACTGAATCATCATCCCGCCGGGATTGGTATAACCGAAATCCCCTAAATCCGGTGTATAAAACACACAATGCCGGGTA
>JAZRSP010000144.1:0-7461 GCA_045651565.1 Victivallaceae bacterium
TAGTTGGCGAAACCGTGGCAAAAGATAAAAGCATCATTCCGCAAAAAAGCGGGATGATGTCTTTTAATATTTTGCCACATTTACACTCCACCAAACCGCTCACGACCTGCCAAACTCACCATTACCCCAGTCCAGCACCAGTGCTGGCGCAGAGGGGGTTATAGGGGGAGGTGGCGTTAGCCTCCCCCTAAAAAACATTCGTCGTTTTATAAAATATAAAATTCAGAATACATGATAATTTTGTAATTTTACAAAAAAAACCGAAGCAACTAATTTTAGTTACTTCGGCTGAAAAATCATACAACTTAGTTATGACGACGCATTTTTGCTTCACGGCGTTTAACTTCGCTGGGTTTTTCGTAGTGACGACGGTTACGCAACTCTTTAAGAGTACCCTCTTTGTCAAGTTTTTTCTTCAAGCGACGCAATGCTCTGTCGATAGCTTCACCCTTCTTTACGCGAACTTCAGTATCCATATTTTCACCTCCTTCACTACTTGTTTTTTGTTGTTTACTATTATCATCATTCTGTTGCCTTATGCAACTTTATTAATCAACTGAAAATCCTGATTCATCGGCAAGGAGACTTTTTAACTTCGCCAATGCCTGATTCTGAATCTGACGCACACGCTCACGAGTTCTGCCGATTCTCTGGCTGACCTCTTCGAGAGTCAATGCGGTATATTTCCCCAATCCAAAACGCATTTCCAAAATTTTGCGTTCACGGTCTTCAAGTTTATTCAAAAGTTCTTTCAAGCGGTTGATTGACTCGACATCACCCAAAATCTGGTCGGGAGTCACTGCATGGCGGTCGGGGATAATATCCTGAAACTCGCCCTCTTCACCCTGCTGGATTGAGTCCTGCAAACTGAATGTATGCAAATCAGCCAAACGCAAACCTGCCACAGTTCTTTCACTGAAATCGAGATGTTCTGCAATTTCACTATAAGTAGGTTCACGACCCAACTGCTCGGTCAACTTCATAGTAACTGACTTAATCTTATTAATTTTACCTGCTGACTGGACAGGCACACGGATAATTCTCGCCTGATTTGCCAAAGCTCTGCGCATAGACTGCTTAATCCACCATGCTGCGTATGAACTGAACTTCGCCCCCTTGGAGGGATCAAACTTCTCTACCGCACGCATCAAACCGATATTACCCTCTGAAATCAAGTCAAGCAAGGGAAGTCCCAAACCTTTGAAGTCGTGAGCGATTTTTACAACCAAACGCAAGTTCGCTTTGATCAAAGTAGTTCTTGCTTCCTCGTGGATATATGCGTCGCCATGATGGATTTCATCAGAGAGGTGCTTTTCCTCATCTTTGGTAATCAAAGGGATCTGGGCGATTTCTGACATGTAAACTTTCATAGTATCATTTTTTGATACCGGTGCTGCTTTGGCATCCAAAGCGTTTTTACGAGCAGAATCTTTCTCTTTTTTGGTAATCGGACGATTGACTGCAACGGCAGTTTCAGCTGCTTGCGGGCGTTTAACATCATCAATTTTTTTAGCGATATCGCCCAAGCGAACTTTTCGCTTCTGCTTAACTGGAGCGACAACTTCAGCTGCGACAGTTGCTTCAAACTCTGCCATGAGAGCTGCCTCTTCTTCGGGAGTGAACCCGTCTTCGCTGAGTTTAACTTCTTCAACTTTTGCGTTTTTTTCGTTTTCAACGGAAGCCTTTTTGTTAGACTTTCTCATTTTCTGCGGGCGCAAAGCGGATTCCTTGACACTTTTGCCGCCGGTACTGCGATCGCTCTTTTTCAATCTTCTTTTTTCGGGTGCAGTTTTAGTTGTTTTCTCGACTTTTTCTGCTTCGGCAGTTTTCTCTGCCTTTTTAGTAATTTTCTTTGGTTTAGCAGTTTTTTCAGTCAAGACAACTTCTTCTTCACCGCTCTTTTTTTCTTTTTTTGCACTCATTACGCAATGCTCCATTAATGTTTGAAAAATTTTTTACAATACCAAGCATCTTTGTCCCAAAACGGATGTATCCAAATCATTTAACCCGACAGCCGGTTCGCCTAATCCGCAAAATCAGCACAAATATACTAAACTATCAATATAGCACAAAAAATCAAATTGTCAAGCCATAAAATTAAAAATTTTAAACATTTTTTTGCATCCTTTGTGTTTTCGGCATTATTTTTTACTTTTTTACCATTTATTTTATAAGATTCATTAGAATTTACACCAACACACACTATATTATATATAGCAAAAAGAAAAGTTTATTTGCAAAAATGACAAATTGGAAGAAAATAATTCAAGATTTTTTGTGCGATAATACTCAAAAACTTGCCGACAAAACCGCCCGTGTCGATGCTGATGCACTGGCAATTTTAGTCCTGAAAAAGTTTTTTGAGCTGAATTTTTCTGCGCCTGAACAGAAGAAGAAAAAACAACTTGCCGTAATTACTCCCTCACTTGCTGACAGTGAAAAACTCTTCACTTCACTTAACTGCTGGCTGAAAGTAATGAATTTAAAAGAAATTACAGTCCTCTTCCTCCCGGAAGAATCACGAGGAAAAATCGAACTTGCAGGAATTTTGAACGAAAAAATCAAATCTTTACAAAAACTCACTTCCACCCATATTGACATTGTCATTGGAAGCGCATACAGTTACGCCAATCGGACGGCAAGTTGCGAAAAATTCAAAAAATCAACCGTTTCACTCAAAAAAGGCATGAATCTTGATTTTTCGGAATTTCTGAATAAGTTAGTCGAATTCGACTATGACGACGAACTTGAAGTAACAACCTACGGTGAATTTTCCAAACGGGGCGGAATTATCGATATTTTTTCTCCGGAGTACGATTACCCTGCCAGAATTGAGTTCTGGGGCAACGAAATTGACTCTATCAGAAAATTTGATATTGCAACTCAACGCTCAATCGGCGAAATTGAAGAGTACAAAATTCTCTCAAAGGCAAGAGTCGATGACGAAAATTCAGAAGAGTATTTTTCCGCTTTTGACTACCTCGAAAATGATTCAAACTTAATAATTTATGAACGAGCCGAAGCCGAAGAAAATTTTCTTTTAACTGACGGCAATAAGCAACTTGAATGTTTTAAACAAACCCTTGAATCAAAAGAAAAAGATGGCAAACTTACTTGCTTTTTTGAACACGAAAACGCCGAAGCAAGCGGAATTTCTCCATGTTTTGTGCCGTTATCGAACTTTATGAATTTACAGGATTCGTTGGATGACAAAAGCAACTCTATCGACTTTTTGCGAAAAATTTTCTTTGAACGGCTTGCATACTATGCTGAAATCGACTATCACATCGTCATTTTGAGCAATCAGCAGGACAGGATTGAAAGTATAAAAAAATATACCATGCTGCAATCACCGCAACTGGCAGAATTTTTAAGTTTTGACAGCGGTCAATTGACCAGCGGAGTAGTTTTTCCGCACTTAAAACTGCTTGTAATCTCTGAAAATGAAGCACTTACAGCAAATGCTTTCAAAAAGAAAAATCTGGTTCAATCCTTTAAAAACGAGGAAATATCCCGCGAGAAATTGCGTGAAAACTTCCTGGCAAATCAAGATAGCGATGACAATAATGCCCTATCTTTTACCACATTTGAAGAGGGTGATTATGTGGTACACTTCAACTACGGCATCGGGATTTTTAACGGCATAAAACTTGCAAAAGACAGAAACAATTTCGTCCGCGAACTTATGGAAATCGAATATCAGGACAGCCAGAAAATTTTAATCCCGATAAGTCAGAGTTTCCAATTAAGCCGCTATGTCGGGTCGCCGGGCAAAATAAAATTAAGCAAACTTAATTCAAACAAGTGGAATCGGGACAAAATCGCCGCCGCCAAAGCGGTAAAAGATTACGCTCGACAAATGCTGCACTTGCAGGCAGTCCGCAATATCCAAAAAGGTATCGCTTTTGACATCAATGAAGTTGATTTAAAAATGTTTTTAAGCGAATTTCCTTACACCGACACCCCCGACCAAATCAATGCGACGATAGAGATAAAAAAGGATATGCTTTCCGATAAGCCCATGGATCGCTTGCTCTGCGGAGATGTCGGCTACGGCAAAACCGAAGTTGCCATGCGTGCGGCATTCATGGCGGTTAATGCAGGATATCAAGTGGCAATTCTGGCACCGACAACAATTTTGGTACAGCAGCACTATGAATCATTTTTGGAACGATTCTCCCGCTATCCCTTTAATATCGAAAATCTGTGCCGTTTCAAAACTCACAAAGAACAACAGCAAATTCTCGAAAAACTCTCGCAAGGCAAAATTGATATTATCATCGGTACCAGTGCCTTGTGTTCAGATTCGATAAACTTCCGAAAACTCGGTTTGCTGATTATCGACGAAGAACAACGCTTCGGGGTCAAGCAGAAAGAAAAACTGCGTGAATTAAGAAGTGAAATTGATATTTTAGCAATGTCGGCAACTCCGATTCCGAGGACATTGTATCTATCAATGGCGGGGGCAAGAGATTTAAGCACCCTGGTAACTCCACCAAAAGAACGCATGGTGGTCAAAACTCTGATTTCGCCTCAAAGCGAAAAGGTTATTCACGATGCAATCACCTATGAATTAGGACGCAAAGGGCAAATTTTTTATCTTCACAATCGAGTAAAAACCATTGAGGACTGCCGAGATGATTTGGCAAGAATTGTTCCTAATTGCCGTTTCGCCGTCGCCCATGGACAGATGGCGGAGAAAGAACTGGAAAAAATTATGCTTAACTTCCAAAGCGGCAAAATCGACTGTCTGGTTGCAAGTACAATCATTGAATCCGGTTTGGATATTCCCAATGCCAATACAATTATTATCGACCGAGCAGACCGCTTCGGATTGGCGGAACTCTATCAATTGCGAGGTCGTGTCGGCAGATGGAAACATCAGGCTTTTGCCTATCTGCTTTTGCCCGACTCTTCACAGATGACAGCAGATGGTCATAAGCGTATTCGGGCAATTAGGAGATGTTCTAATTTAGGTGCAGGCTTCCAACTTGCCTTGCAGGATTTGGAGATTAGAGGAAGCGGGAATTTGCTCGGTTCCGAGCAGAGCGGACACCTGAATACCATCGGATTCGACCTCTATTGTCAAATGCTGAAACTGGAAATTGCTTCACTCAAAAATCAAGAGGTGAAATTTTTAATTGATGTTGAAATCAATATTGACTTTTTAGTTTTAGGCATTGCTGCACCCGAAGGAATTTTGGCGGCATCGATACCGCCTGATTATATAGAAAGCGACTCATTCAGAATTGCTTCTTACCGCAAACTTGCCTCTTTTACCGGGCTCAACAGTTTAGAAAACTATAAACACGAACTTATTGACCGTTTCGGCAAACTACCGGACTCGCTGGAATACATGTTTAAATACCACACTATCAGGATTTTAGCGGCAGAACGGAATTTCAACAAAGTTACCGTGAATAATAATATCGTTTATTTAGTCAGAGGCAGTACCCCCTATCGGGACAAGTACGGCAAACTGCCTCGGCTCGGCGAAAAAAATCCGCCGCATTTAAAATTGCAGCAAATAATTTTAATTTTAAGGAATATTAATGGATAACTCAATTGACACAAGTAATTTTATTGTAGATTTGCACTCGCACAGTACTTCTTCCGACGGGAGTTTCACCCCAACGGAATTGGTAAAAATCGCCGCAGAAACGCCGAATTTAAAGGCAGTTGCGCTGACCGACCATGACAGTATCAATGGGCTTGATGAGTTCTTCGAAGCAGGGAAAAATTACCCCGACTTGGAACTTGTCAGCGGAGTGGAAGTATCCACAATGTACGGAAGCAAAGAGATGCACCTTTTAGGACTTTTTATCGACCACAAAAATCCGGAACTCAATAATTTCCTGGAAAAACTGAAAAAAGAACGGCTTGACCGTAATATCATAATGGCGAAAAGACTTTATTCGCTCGGTTATCCGATTGATTACGAAGTTTTGCCCTACCACCGAGATGACAGTTTAGGCAGGGTACACTTCGCAAAATATATTATGGAGCATTATGATTTCCCTGATATTCAATCGGTTTTTGAACAGCTTTTGAAGCAGGGCAAAAGCGGCTTCGTCCCCCGCAATCTCCCTATGCCGAGCGAAGCAATTGAAGTTATCAAAAAAGCCGGCGGTATCTCCATTTGGGCGCACCCGATTTTTCAGGAACGCAGTCATGCCAGAAGTTATGCCCGAAGAATTATCCGAAAGCTTAAACCTTTCGGTTTGGACGGAATCGAATGTTATTACAGCATGTTCGGCCCGAATCAGACCAATGCGTTGCTCGAAATCGCTTTGTCTCTCGAAGTTCTCCCAAGCGGCGGCAGTGATTTCCACGGCGAAAACCGTCCGAATGTTAGTTTAGGTATCGGCGGCGGTTCAATGAGAATCCCCTATCAAGTTTTTATCGACATGAAAAAACACTTGCAAAAAATCAAAAATTCATAAGCAGAATTTTGGCAATTACCGGGCATGAAGTGCAACTAATTTGCAAACTTTATTTCTCTTTTTTGCGGAACTGCAATGGAGTAATTTTGTACTCTCTTCGGAAAAGTTTAATAAAGTAATTCGGTGAACAGAATCCGCATTTATCAGCAATAACAGATACTGATAATTCAGTCGTTGTCAGGAGTTCTTTCGCCTTTGACAAACGAATCTTTATCAGATAATCCATAGGCGACATACCTAATGCCCTACGAAATTTCGCAGTATATGACGACACACTCATATAACTGAGTTTCGCCAACCGCGGCAATGTAAATTGTTCAGTATAATTTTCTTCAAGCAGACTGATAGTTTTTAATAAAACCATACGAGAGCTGCCGATTTCACGGTAATTAATCTCTTTTGCCCGCATCGCTGTTACAAAAAAGTCAATCGCCAATGCCACTACCAGCGGCTCAAATCCCGGCAGCTGCAACCGAAATTCACGAATTGCCCGATCAAGCGCATACGAAATATTCGGCATTAAATTACTCGGCAAATGCATAAGAGTATTGGGCAATTCCGTTCTTTCGCCCAAAAGAATATTATAACCTTTTAACTGCAGCAATTCAGAATACTTCTCAAAAAATTCAGGCAGAATAAATATATTATAAAGTACCAGATTTTTGCAATCCTCGTAACTGTGTTTTTCGTGTGTATGGATAGAAAAAATGTCGCCAGGGATCAATTCATTGACAAACTCCTGACCGGTTCTCATATCAATGTGTCTATGCAAGGCAGTACCATTTGCCACAAAGGCAATTTCCAAAAATTCGTGACAATGCATTTCCACAACTTCCATCTGCTGCATTTTTTCAATCATCAATGGAATTTGCGGAAGCATTTTTACTTCTTCTTTTGAAAAATAACTTAATCCGTTCATGAACAACCTTTCATTTTTCGTTACTCTCCTATTATAATACAACACCGTTTTCAAAAATACAAGTGTTTTTTATACTTTATTTTACTTTTTTTTCTTAAA
>JAZRSP010000145.1:0-8480 GCA_045651565.1 Victivallaceae bacterium
CAATGCTTGAATGTGTCAGACCCGAAGGTTCCGACCATGTGCCGAAAGTTGCAGCAAAAATTCTTTATAACCAAAAAGGTTTTTTTGTCCGTTTCGATGTCAATGACCAATATGTAAGAATTGTCAATACCGAATTTCAGAGTATGGTTTGTCAGGATAGTTGTGTTGAATTTTTCGGTAAACCGGAGAATGCAAAAAGTTATCTCAATTTCGAGATGAATGCCGGCGGAACTTTGTTATGCTATGATATTACTGACCACACCAGAGCAGAGGATGGTTTCAAGGATTTCCGCAAACTTACTCCCGATGATGTGAAAAATATGGTGATTTATCATACTTTGCCCTCAAAATTGGATGAGGAAATTACCGAAAAAGTTCAATGGAGTGTGATGTATTTCGCACCTTTTGAAATGTTTAATTTGGAGAAAGAAGTTGCATCAGGCGATGTTTGGTTGGGGAATTTTTTCAAGTGTGCCGATAAGTGCAGTCATCCGCATTGGCTTACTTATTTGCCGGTAACAGAACTTAATTTTCACTTGCCTGAGTGTTTTGGGAAAATGATTTTGGAGTAGAGTTTCCGTGAAAAAAAATAAGAAAAAAGTTGAAGCTGCAACAAAAGAAAGCGATAAGAAAAAATCTCGGAAAAGCAGATTTTGGCTTGGGTTTGGGATTTTTGTCGTAATATTTTTTGCAATTTTGACTTTTTTCCAGAGTTCTTTTTTTTTCTGTGAAATTTTGTTGCCCGGAATTTGCAAAATTTACAATGTTGAGATTGTTGCAGGCGAAATTGATGTTTCGCTTTTTCGCTCTAAATTCTCACTGAAAGATATTACCGTCAAAGACAAAAATATCGGAGTTGAACTGAAAATTGATCAGGTTGACGGGGCTTTTTATAAGTGGGGAATTTTCAAAAAAGAGTATTTTTTTCATAATTTGACTGTGAATCATGTACAGTTGAATATGGAAGTTACTGATACGATGGTGAAAAAGTTTTTTGAGGAAAACAATCTTTTTTTACCTGAAAAGATCGCACAGAACAGTAACAGTTTCGCCGCTGATTTGAAAAGTTTTTTAAGCACATTTGATAGTGACTGGCAAAGGGAATATTTGCAGCAGCGTATGCCGAATGTGCGTATCGGTAATTTAAAAATTAATGACTTCGACCTGAATATCAAGTACGGGAATGTCAATGACCCCGGGGTGATTGCAATTTCTGATTTAAAGTTTGATTGGGTACTGCATGATCAGCAGTTGATAAAAATTAAGGCGGCAAGCAAGGTCAATATTCGCGAACCTTATTCAAAAATTGAGAAAATCGGTACTTTGTCTTATTTTGCAACTTTGGAGAGAGATGGACAATCCAGATATTTTATTGACTCCAAACTTCAGATCGACATTCCTGGAAACAAAGAAAAATTTCTCCTGGAATTAGATTATGATTCGGCGGAATCGGGAGAGGACAAGGACAGTTTGTGCAAGATAATTTTTGAGAGTAATCAGGGAACAAACTTAACGAGTTCAATCAAGCTTGACACATACTGGAAAAATGAAAACGAGTTCAGTTTGAAACTTCATGAGGCTTTTGTTGCTCCGTCGGTAGTAAAATTTGTTTCAGAATTGATTTACGGAAAGTCTTTCGGGGTTTTCGGCGGAAAAGTTTCGGCGATGATGTTCGCCAATCCGGATGAGATTATTTTTAATGTTTTCGGTATGGTAATTCGTGAAAAAGACCGTGAATTGGACAAAATTGAAGTTGCGGTGGATATTGCGAGCCGTTTTAATCGTACAAGTTCTCACTTGACTGTGTCGTCATGTTATGCGCATTTGTTGCTGGGTGGTCATAAACTTTTGACATTGACAACTCCGGAGAAATACATTTATAATATCGACAGACAAGAGAGTCCGAAAGATTTTAAATTTGATATAAGTATTGATAATTTTGACATGAAATTGGTTGATTATTTCTGTATGTATGATTCCAATTTTCACTTTGTCGGGGGGCAGGTGTCGGCAGTTATCAAGTCGGAATTTGATTCAAAAAATCGTAAGATAATTTCTGAAATTTCTGGTGAAGTGGATAATTTGCATGCAACACTGCATGGAGAAGATTATTTCTCTATTAACGGCGATACCGAATTGCGCACCGAACTTGAAATTCCATCGTTTTTCTTGAATGCAGAGAGCAAAAAAATTCACATTTTAAATAATTTGCAGGATAGAATTTTAATTGCTGATGCTTATGGGAAAGGCTGGGCTGATTTTCGTGAAAATATTTGTGATTTCCAAGTAGATATTTTTAATGGTAACGAGAGGGTTTTCGATGTTTTCGTTGAAACTCGTGATTATGTGCAAAAATTTCCGGTTTTGAAGCAGTTTAATTATGCTTTAAGTTGCGGCTTGTGCGTTCTAAACGAGCAGTCGTTTGACTTGAAAAATGCCAAGTTTACGGTGAAACGAAACGATACTGATGAACTGATTTTATTGGCAGAATCGACTCCGATTGAACTTGCATTTACCGATGACTATGAGACTAATTTGGAGTATAATTTGAACCCGATAACAGTGAAAGTTATTACAAAAGATCATGAGTCAATTTTGCTTGGAAGTTGTATCAAAAATCTGTATGGTTTGCGTTCTGAATTAGTCGGAGAAATGGTTTTCGGCAAAGATTTTAAAGATTGGCGGATAGATGAGTGTAATTTGCAGATTTTTGACGGCAGCAAAGTACTTATGAGTGGTAATGGCACTATGCTGATGGACTTCGACGCTGCGAGCAAAACTGACATTACGCTGAATTTGAATTGTTCGGAAGAGCAATTTATTGAGCAATTGACCGGATATGACTTCTGTAATGAATTTGAGGGAAACTGGCAGTTTGGCATGACCTTTTTTAATGAGTTTGAAGATAGCAAATTTACTTCAAAATTAGAATTGAGCAAAATTAAATTTCTCTCTCATCCGGAGAATATTTTTTCGGCTGATTTAACTACTCAATTGACTTGTCCTCAGGGAAAAATTGATAAGTTTGAGAATTTCTTTACCGGCAAAATTGACGGTTATCAGGTTGTGGCAATGGAACTTCATCGCAAAAAAGGAACGGATAAGGATAATTTAGAATTGGATTGGACGATAAATTATTTTGACTTGTTGAGCATGAAAGAGATTTTTTCAAAGTTCAAAAAAGAGGCTTTGGAGCAGAAGTTCGATACATATCTGGATAAGCAGACAAGCAAGGAGAAATTATTTGACTTCGGCGAGCGAAAAGTAAAAGTTTATTGCGATTTTGATAATATTTCTTACAACAATAACAACAAAATAAAAGTCAATACAGTGCTTGATTGTGAGAAAAATTATATAAAAACAACCGACTTGAAAGTGGCGATTAATCAGAATGTATTTGATTGCGTTGCTAAAATTACCGCCCAAACCGATGGCGTAGAAGTCGATATGGCATTGAAAAATGATACTGTGATTTTGCCGCTTTTGAATCCCGCTCCGGAAGAGGAGGATACAGTCAAAAATATCCGTGGAGAACTTAAAAATTTAAATGTTAGTTTAAGTAGTAAAATTACGGAAAAGGAGTGCAGTTTCTTTGATAACCTCAATGGTTCAATTCAGAGTGAAGTTGCCAAGTTGGTAGTGCCGAATGGTATGACTAATAGTTTTATCGGAAATATTTTGGTTTACAGTTTTGAGGTTGCGGCGAAGTTGATTGATTTATTGCCGACGAGGTTGGACTTTTTGCAGGGGTACATTGACTTGGTGATGAAGTTCAACCAGAATCGCTATTATGAATTGCTTTTTACTGATGGAGAAATCAATTTGAGTTGTGTCGACGGAGTGTTCCAAATTAATAAATTTATCCTTAAAGGCGAGGCGATCGATCAATTTAAGTGTGATGGTAAATTCAGTTTCGGCAGTAAAAATTATATCGATCTTATCTCCGAAGTGAAAATAAATTATCTTGTATTTCCGTTCTATTTTGAGGGAAGTTTCGATGAAATTGAAGTTAATATGACAAAAAGCATAGGCGCTTTTATGAAAAATATCTTTACGCCTTTTTAGAGAGATTTGTAATTTGATGCCGCACAATAAAGTGTGAGCTGAACTTATCTTGAATATAAAGGTCGATTTTTTTAGGGGTGGAGTAGTCCGATTGAAAAAGGAAAAAATCGTGCAAGTTGAAAAAAAATAGCGGGAAGCAACCAAAAAATGGATGCTTCCCGTAAAAATTATGCTTTGAGTGCAACTTTTGTTGGGTCGGTATTGTAATCTACAACCAAAACGGGAGATTTTACCTCAATTCTTTTGCCGTTGCGACGATTTTCGTCGGCAGTAGCAATAGCTTTTTTGATCATTTCTGCCATTGGAGTGATTGCGTTTTCGACATTTTCTACACCGCGTTCAGCAGTTGCAAGTTCGGGATAACCCATTACGCCGACTTTAATTTCCGGGCGTTGGCGAGTGGTGGGGATCTCTTGTTTTTCTCCGCTCAATGTGGTGCAGAGCTGGTAAGCGTCCTGGTCGTGGCGCATTTTTTCTGCAAGTTCGGGTTCGTCGAGTTCGAGTTCATCGAGTCTGACCAAGTGCGGACGGTAGGCGAGCATAAGAGAGGTTTCGGCATCGCCTGCATGGAAGTCGCCACCGGTCATACAGGGTTCTTTTTCTCTCAACCAGAAGTCGCCGCGGCGGAGAATCATAATCATAACATCTTCTAATGATTTATTTAACCATTTCAAAATACGCAAGGCTTCTTTGAGCTGCGCCAAACTTTCTAAACCGCCGTGACCGGGATAAATTAAAATGTTTTTAAATCCTTGAGATGCAAGTGCTTCTACAATGTCGCACATCATTTGGCAAAATGTTACCGGACGAACATTGATAGTCCCCGGAAGTTGTCCGCCTGAAAAACAGTAGTTTAATGGCGGAGCAACAATACAGCCGATTTTCTCTGCCAAAACATAGGCAGGAACTTCCGCATTGTGAATATCCATGCTCAAAGGCAAGTGATACCCATGTTGTTCAACTACTCCGTATGGAACGATAATAGTTTGATTGGTTTTTAAATACTCACGGATTTCCTTTACGGTCATCTCTCCCATTGCATGTGTACGCATAACATCTCCTTTATGTTTTGTTAATATGTTAATTATTAGATAAAGCTTCTCTGATTTCAATCGGGCGGTTGGTGGTAATGCTGGTAACTCCGGCATTTCTTAATCTGACGGCGTTGTCTGGATTATCAATTGTCCAGACATGGAAGTCCAAACCGGCAGATTTGACTTTTTGAATATATTCTCTATCGAGGGCAATTCCGACTCGTGCGTCAACACCAGTCACGCCCATGTCTTGTAATTTAGCAATTAATTCTTCGGCAGTCATTTTTGCCTGGCTTGGGTCATTCTCCAAGTCATCAAGTCCTATGAGGAAATTGGTTTTGAATCCCGGCGTAAGTTTATTCAAATTACGCAAAGCATGTTCAGAGAATGAGATAATGATAATTCGTTCTTTTTCAATGTTGTATTTCTGCATTAAATCGACTAATTTCAAGGGGAAATTGTCATTTACTGATTTGATTTCAAGTACAATTGAAATATCGGACGGCAAAACAGCAAAAAGTTCTTCCAGAGTCGGGACTTTTTCGCCTGCATATTGTTCACCTTTCCAAATACCGACATCGAATTGTTTGATTTCTTCAACTGTCATTTCTACTATTTTTGTGTAGTCTGCATGTTTGCCTACTCGTGCCAAGTTTGGGTCATGTATACAGACAATATTATCGTCAGCAGTTGAGTGTACATCGATTTCAATGTATTTAAAACCGTTTTCCCAAGCATTGCGATAAGCGGCAATGGTGTTCTCTGGTGCGACGGATGAATTGCCTCGGTGTGCGACGATGAATGGTGCGTTAGAGTTGCAAGCACTTGTGACGATTGCGGTAATAAAACCAGTTGCGAATTGTGAGATTTTGTTCATTTTTTTCCTTTCTTATTTATTTTTATTGGTATATTAAAATATTGATTTGCAAATCCAAAGGGGTTTTTCTTGGCTTTATAGTAATTTTTAACTCTGTCGGGATATATCTCATCTGCGGAGAATTTCCTGCATAAGTTTTTATAGTTTGACCGTTTTCGTTTATAAATTCTCCGTACAAATCAAGGTTGCTTCGTTCTTGTGAAACTGAATGCATAAATATACTGCCTCGTAAATTTTTTTCCCCGCTTCTTTTTATGGTAATGTGGCGTTCAGTGTCGGATGGCGAAGCATTAATTTTTATCATCGGCTGTCCGCCATTGGGGAGTAATTGACATTTGACAGTTGCATTGTCATCAGAAATAAATTCAAAATTAAGTTTTTCATTCTGACTTAATTTATCCAATTCGGCTTTGGCTTCTCTGTGATAAGGTGCAAGTTCGATGAGCATTTTTTGATATTCAGATGGTGGAATTTGATATTTCAACTCATGGATTTTTTTGTAAGACTCGTTGAAAAAACTTCCGTAAGAGCCATGGTAGGGCAGGTTGTGTTTGCCTGCCAAAATTAATACTTTCCAGTAATTTCTATCTCCGGACATGCGTGAAAGGCAGTAAAAAGTTGCCTGTTTGCTTCCTGCTTCGGCGGCTTTCAGCATGGCGGCATTTTTCTCTTGCCACTTGTGATTGGGGATAGACTCTGCCTGAAAGAAGAGTGATTCCGGGTTGTCGCTGCGTTTATTGAGGATGTTTTTTAAAATAGAAAGTTGGAAATCAATAAAATTGTGGTCAAATGCTTTTGCTTTGCTCTGCTGTAATTTTTCATATATCCGGTTGAGTTCTTCCGAGGTGGTATTGGCAGGTGGGATAATCGCCAAAAGTGCTTTGGCGTATTTGAGGTCGGTTAAAGCGTGTTTGCACCCGATTTTCTCATAATTACTGCATTCTGTAATAACTTCTTGAAGGAGTTTTCTGGCCCTTTCTGAATCGAATTCGGCATGTTTGAAATTGGGGGTAACCAGAATTCTGGCGAGAGTGATTTTAGCCGGGACATAACCGAGTTCTGCGGCTTTTTCCAGATTGGTAAATTCTTCTTTGCTTGGGTGATTAATGGATTCTTTTTCTAATGGGGTGCGTTCCGGATTGATTCCCCGATACTCAAATGGGGCAAATTCAAATCCGACCCATGCTTCGGCAGAACCGAGTTTTTTTGCTTCCTGTAATAAATCTTCGAGCGCAACTTGTTCTCTACCAATAAAATAAAGAGTTCTTGCGCCGACACCGCCAATATTCTGCATTTTTTCTTCGTAGCACTCTCGAAGCAGATATTTGCCCCGAAGCGGAATAATTTCCTCCATGACAGTACCTATATTGCTCCAAGCGGAAATAGTTACCTTCTCATTTGGATAAGTCGGAGTTAAGCGGTATTTTTTCCAAATATTTTTATAGTCAAAAAGATAAAGAGTAAACCCCGGTTCTTTCCATTCGTATGAACCAATGAGATTGCTGAAATATTTACCTGCTTTTTGGTTGTCGATGGCAATGCCGTTATAACCGCGACTGTACATAAGATAGAGGAAAATTGAAGCAAAAGTATTTTCATCACCGAGGGTTTCTGCCAGCGAAACTGCTTCGGCAACACTGCCTTTTTGATATAAATCCAAAACCGGACGGAACGCAGATAAATGTTTGCGAGTTGTCATAGCTTTTTTGGATAAGGTCAAAACATCATCAGTTAAAACCGGGTGGTCTGATAACTCTTTTTGCGGATAAGGGGTGTAGTCGGCGCGAGTGATATTGGACAAATATTCGCTGTGTTCGTCGGTTTTGTGTTGAATTTTAATTGGGAAAGCGGTATGAATTTCGAAGGGTGAAATTTCAATTTTTCCCTCATTAAGCAGTTCGAAATGAAGTAAAAATGTGCCGTGCGCCAGAATTTTGCCGCATTGTTCACACTTTAAATTATCTTGCTTGATTTTCAGCGGAAATTTTATGTTTTTTGTATTCGGCTCGGCACTCAATTCAAAGAAGAAAAAGCGTTTTGATTTAAAAAAAATTTCTTCTGCTTTGCCCTTACATTTGTCAGCAGGGTCGCTATGCCATGGATAAAGAGTAACAACAAGTTTGATTTTTTGATTTTTTCCGCTTAATGATTGCAGAGAAAAAATAATTTCGTTGTTTGATGGAATAATGTTGTGTCCAACCCAAGCCGCGGAAAGAGTTGAATTTTTGCCGTTGATTTGAATTTTTTCATTATTCAGGGAAAAATGCTCTTTTGCTTCATTTGCATAGCGAAATGCGAGAAGCGAATCAGCATCTAATTTGCCAGAAAAAAAATCTGTTGCCAAAAGGCAGAAGTTAAGTCCAAAAATAAAGCTTAAAATTATAAGTTTTTTCATTTTTTTCCTCCATGAAATAGTTATTTCAATATATAAAGTATAATATACATGAATTAATGATAATTTTCAAGTTCGGAAAAATAAAAAAAATTGGAATTTACAGTTTCTA
>JAZRSP010000146.1:0-3981 GCA_045651565.1 Victivallaceae bacterium
AATGTTTTAACTGCGGAAATTTCGTTCAAAAACGAGAAAAAGTTTGACCGCATAGTACTCTTTAAAAACGATTTGCCGATTGCAGTTTTCAATCCTGATTACAAAGACGATGAAGTCATTTTGACCACCCAAATGTGGAAACCGCACTTGGATGCCGTCATTACAGTTGAAAACGGCAAAGTTCTCCGCTCTGTAAAAAAGAGTGAATCCAATAATCAGCGTCCGCATTACAGTTGGACTCCCGACAAAATCATGACCAGATGGCGAGGTGAACATGGAATTACCTTTATCGGCAAAAAAGATATGGTTATCAAAATTGCTTACGAAGGCGGTAAATCTTTCCAATTCTCTGCACTTGATTTAATAAACAAACGCTCAATTAATGACGGTATTGCTGTATGGAATGCAGTTCAGGAGATGACCATGCTGAATGATGATCCGATTAATATCAGCGAAGGCAAATTGTCTTTGAAAGTTTTCAATCGCGAACCGAAAGCGAGTGACAGTTACTTTGTCCGCTACGAAACAACAGACGGCAAAGTTCACTTAACTCGTCCGATTTATCCCTTTACAGAGGGCAATCCGACAGTCAGAACCAAAATTCTCCGTACCGCAGTAAATATGGAAACAACTGCGGGGCATAGCGGAATGGCCTTTATCGGTGAAAATGAATTTTTGACTCCGAAAAATCAAATTCCGGTTCAGAATAATACAGTAGTTACCGCCGAAGTATCCAAGCTTATTGAGCGAGCAAGTTTGTGGAAGTTCGAGGACAATGGTGTCGATTCACTCGGAGAACACCCAATCGGCGGACTTAAAGCCGATATGTTCATTGCCGACACAGCCGAATACGGCAAGTCATTGAATTTTACCGGAAAAACTAAAATTATGCTTCCTCGCCGTCATTGGAATTTGGGCGGATTCGGCACAATCAGTTTCGACATCAAGCCGAACTCTATCGGCGGTGCTAAACGCCAATGTATTATCTTCAAAGATGGCAGATATGACGGTTTCACTATCAACATCATGCCCGACGGCACAATTGAAGTTTTCCGTTTCCACGGAGTTGGTGAAAGCGAAAAAAACACAGGAGAAGAGTACCATTCAACCGAAAAAGTCAAAGCCAATGAGTGGAATAATATAAAAATTATTGCCGATGCGGAAAATATGCAAATTTTTGTCAATGGCAAAGCAAGTCAGAAATTCAAACTTCTCCCGTTAAGAACTTACGGCAACGGTTTAGTTTATATGGGCGGAGGTTATTGGAAAGCAGATAACTATACAGGCTTAATCGACAACCTTTGCATAAAAGGTTTTTAACCTGAAACAAATAAAAACAAGGAGGTAAAAAGACAAAAAAATTTCAACTAAAAACTTTTTGAAGAATGGGTCTTCAAAAAAAACAAAACAACAACAAAATAAAAAGGATTAAAAAAATGAAACAATTTAAATTTACTTTGATCGAACTTCTCGTCGTAATTGCAATTATTGCAATTTTGGCAGGAATGTTGCTCCCCGCGCTTAACAAAGCAAGAGCAAAAGCTCGCGACATCGCTTGTGTTAACAATTTGAAACAACTCGGTTTAACTATTATTCAATATTCTATGGATAATGATGATAGTTTTGTAACCAGTGATGCACAGCCTTTTGCTGTAGGTAATGCAATTCATCTTTATATGAAACTTTATCATGATGCGGATGATCTTAAAGGAAAGACAGTAAAATGCCCGGCGAGTGCTTATCCTGTTAATACAGAATCAACTTATCGTACTTTCCAGTGTGCTTTTGCAACAGGAACTGGTTCTATTCAGGGATTAATCGGAACAGATGCTCCTTTTAAAGGTCCAGTTCAATTACAAGTTCCGGGACAATCTGCTTCTTCCACATTTTGGGTTGAAAAAATTACCAAACTTAATCATGTAACTAAATCAAGCAATAATTATACTTATACTATTCCTTTGATTATGGATGACCCAAGTTGTAATAACCATGGTGCAACTACAATCGAAGAAGTTTATACCAATACTATTCAACCAGATGGAAGTGCGAAAAAGGCAGCAAACTTTAAGAGAGCAAAAAGTGTGTTAACTGTATATCCAGGTGCACAATCTGCTACAGATCGTACTGTAAGTGAAAAACTTTATAATTATTTCATGGTTGCAGCTGCACATGAATTCCATCCTTAATTTTTAAAATAAATTACTGAAAAAATTCAAAACTCTCTGCCGATTTTTCGACAGAGAGTTTTTTTATAATATAATGTCAGATGAAATAAATTTATGTCAATGACATCACAATAATACCGATAATAATAATCAGCATGGCAATGCACTTCTGTTTAAAATTGACATCTTTCAAAAAACCGAACCCCAGCAAGAAACTTATCACGCAACTTGACCTGCGGATTAATGACAATATCGCAATTTGGGTGTCCGGAACTGTAATTGCCGAAAAATACAAGTAATCCGCCACTATCAACAATACTCCGGTCAATACCATTGAAAAGCGAAACTGAAACTTGATTCCGTCCTTGAAAAATATCTTCCTGAATAACCACACCGCTCCGAAAAACAACACAAGTTCTATCGAAAAGTAAAACTGCATGGTATTTTTAGCGATTCCCGCATTGGTCAAAAGAAATTTATCGTACAATGCCGATAATGCACCCAATAATGTCGCAAGGAAAATCAAATGTATCCCACGGTGTTTGAGGAAACTTATCCCCTCGGCTTTGCCAATTACAGAAAAATAATAGTACCCGCCGAAAATCAGCAGCATTCCCAATCCCTGCAATAAACTCGGAATTTCATGGAACAAAAATACCCCACCGACAAATGTCCACAAAGGCGCGGTCGCTCGAATCGGTGACACTATTGACAATGGCAAATCCCGTAACCCATAATATGTACAAATCCAACTGCTGCCGACTATAATGGTTTTCAGTGTGATTAACCAAAAATCTTTCACGGGCTTGACATCACTTGCGTATTCTATGAAGTGTCCGCCGGCACTAACGCAAATTAAATAAAACGCCGTACCGCAAAAAGTCGCCCAAAAAAGTGTCGGCATAACCGAATTATCCTTGACCGAAATCTTTTTGCAGAAATCATAAATTCCCAATGTCAGAGCAGACAAAAGAATCAATACCAAATAATTTCCCATAATTTTTTCTCAAATAAAAAACCATTCAGTTTTTTATAACTGAATGGTTAAAATGTCAATAAATTAATTAACCTTTTGAAACGCGTTCTGCATATTCACCGGTACGAGTATCAATTTTGACAATATCACCTTCGTTGATGAAAAGCGGAACCTGAATTTCATAACCGTTATCGATTTTAGCAGGTTTGGTAACATTAGTTGCGGTATCACCGCGAACTGCGGGTTCAGTTTCGGTAATTTCTTTTTCGATAAAGGTCGGCAAGGTAACTTCAATGGGTTCTCCATTGAAAAGAACAAACTTGCAAACGCTATCTTCTATCAAGAAATAAACATTATTGCCCAAAAAATCTGCTGAAACAAGCATGTCTTCGTAGGTTTCGGGGTTACTGAAAACATAACTGTTGCCGTCGAAGTATGAGTAATACATTTCGCATTCGGTCAAATCGGGTTTTTCGATTTTATCAGTGGGGCGATAAGTTTTTTCCATACCTGCGCCATTGATCATATTTTTCATTTTGCAGCGATAGAGAGCTGTACCTTTGCCGGGTTTACAGAAGTCAAAATCGGTAATTACCCACGGCTGTCCGTCAATCTCAATTTTGAGACCTTTTCTTAAATCAGATGCACTAAACATTTTTCACTCCTAATTAAATTATTAAGCACGTTATAATAATATACACCGTTTTTCAAATTTTTCAAGTGCAATAACATTTTTTCCAATATTTTTTTTAGGGGGAACCTAACGCCGCCTCCCCCTATAACCCCCTCTGCGCAATGGCAACAGCCCTTGACCAAGAGTAGGAATTTATAGTTTTGCTT
>JAZRSP010000147.1:0-3702 GCA_045651565.1 Victivallaceae bacterium
ACAAAGATAATGCGGATAAATTGCCGATTTTCAGGAGGTATGTGAATTTGGAATTTTTGAGCGTGCCTGCCAGTGAATACAGCGTTTGGGAGACCATTGCTCCTGCCGTAGTTGTGAGCGGTTATTTGATAGAAAAACCGACTCTGCCGCTTGAAAAATGGATAAATCGGGCACCGATAGGGGATTTCCGTGAACTCCCATCTTATCGGGCATTGCCATGAGGTTAATTATGAAGAAAAAGAAAATTGAAATATTTTTGTTTATAGATGCTTTGGGGTGGAAAATTGTCAACGAACACCGATTTTTGACCGAATTTCTGCCGCATAGAAAGAAAATTACCATGCAGTACGGTTATTCCAGTACTGCAATCCCGACTATTCTCTCCGGCAAAACTCCGGCGGAGCATGGGCATTTGGGATTATTCCGCTTCGACAAAGAAAATTCGCCGTTTAAATTTTTGAGCAAGTTGGCGTTTTTATTCAAGCCTGATTCACTCTGGAATCGAGGCAGAGTGCGTCACCACTTGTCAAAAATTATTAAAAAACTCTACGGATTTACCGGGTATTTCCAGCTCTATCGAATGCCGATTTGGAAGTTGAAGTATGTTGATTATTGCGAGAAAGAGAATTTATTTGTCAAAAAAGGTATGGGAAATATCCCGAATTTGTATGATACTCTGGACGAATTGGAAGTAAAATTTCATATTTCAGATTGGCATTTGAGTGATAATGAAAACTATTTGGAAGCGGAGAAAGCAATTACAGAGGGTAAAGAGTTTTTGTTTGTTTATACTGCAAGTTTTGACGGTCTTCTGCATGATAAAATCGGCGATTATGAGGTAATTCATGCGAAACTCGATGAGATGGCAAAACAGATTACAAGTTTGTACAACAAGGGTTTGGAATTTGCCGAAGAAGTGAATTTTTGTATCATCTCCGACCACGGCATGACACCATTAAAGGCAAAAGTGGATATTATGCAGGAGTTTGAAAAAGTCGATTTGGTTTTCGGTCGGGATTATGGTGCATGTTTTGACTCAACTATGGCGAGATTTTACTACTTAAATGATCGTGCGGAAGAAGTTATTGTGAATTTGATGCAGAAGTATCCCGGACACTTTTTGAGCAAAGATGAGGAACTTAAATATGGTATTTACCGAGCAGATCGCTTATTCGGCAATGGAATATTTTTGCTGGATGCAGGCGTGCAGATTGTGCCGTCTGATATGGGCGATAAACCTTTGATGGGCATGCACGGGTTCGCCCCGGAAGATGAGGATTCTCATGCGGTTATTCTCTCAAATTCCGAGATTGATGAAAATGTGGAAAAGGTGGCTGATTATTTTGAATTTATGATAGAAAGGGCAAAAAAATTATGAAGATTCCGTTTTTAAAAAACACTGTAACTAATTATTTTTCGATGTTTGTTCGTTTGGTGCAGGGGATATTAGTTACCCGTTGGCTTATCGAAAATTTAGGTGAAGCGCAATATGGATTGTGGGTTATGTTGTGGAGTTTTTTCAGTTACGCTCTGTTGTTGGACTTGGGGTTCGGCGTGGCGGCGCAAAAAGTCACTGCAACTCAACTCTACAAAAAAGATATTACTAAATTCAATCATACAATATCCAGTATCTTTTTCAGCCACGTATCAATTGCAATATTGATTCTGCCATTGACCTTTGTCGGAATGTATTATATTAGAGAACTTTTTCACTTGCCTGCGGATGCAACGGATGAGTATATTTATTTTTGCCGCAGGGCGTTGCTTTTGAGCGGACTTGCTTCGACGATAGTTTTTCCTTTGGGGGTATTCCCGGAAGTTTTGGTTGGATTGCAGAAACTCTATTTGCGTAACTATATTATCATTGCCTCTAAAATCCTTGAACTTGCAGGGGTTATAGTTATATTTAGTATGGGTGAAGGACTTTTCGTGCTTCTGCTTTTTGTTATGGCAGTAATGGGTCTTACCCAAATTGCCATGCTGCTTGCCGTATGGAGAAGTATTCCTGAATTTCGAATACGATTTGCGTTTGACAAAGAGGTATTCAAGGGGATTTTCCGTTTCAGCAGTGCGGTTTATATCATCTCAATCGGGCGAATGATTTGGGAGAGGGGGATGTTTTTGCTTATAAGTATTTTCTGCGGACTTGCGCCGGTTGGTATTTTCCAATTGGGCAGCAGAATACCTTTTTTGATACAGCAAATTTCATTGCCTTATGTGGAAAATATCTCGCCGATTTCTGCTTTACTGCACTCAAAAAATCGGACAATGCACTTGGCGCAAATTCTTCTGCGCGCGATTCGCTGGGTGAATTTCTTTGCCGCCGGAGCGACGATAATGGTTCTGATTTATGCACCGAGAATTATTCTTTTCCTGTTTGCAGTTGAGAGTGAGGAAGCATCATTTATCTGCCGATTGATGGTGCTGTTTGTCTATTTCCTTTTGGTCTGCCGCACGATTCCGGAAAAATTCCTTACCATGGCGGAGCAACACCGATTCCTTGCCAAAGTTCAGAGTTTTGAAAGTATTTTCTTTATTGTCGGCTCGATTGTCGGCTTGCTGATAGAGCCTCATGTGCTGATCGTTGTCGGTGCGATGATTGTAACCAAAGGTGTCGGAACGGTATTTTTTGTGATTCCGCAACTTATAAAAAGAACTAATATAAAGTTTAGATATTTCGTTTTGTATTCACTTTTTGAGCCTGCATTGCTGGCATTGGCGACCGGAATGGTTTGTTATTGGCAATATTATTTCCTGCGTGGGCAGATTGATGAATTTTTCCTGCTTGCTTTGGCAGGAGTTTCGGGGGTATTAATTTACTTCCCGGCACTCTATTTCATGATGTTTGACCATGCCGAAAAGATGCGTGCGAAGAAGATTATTGCTAAAATCATCGGTAAATTGCGGAGGGCATAATTTATGGAAATGCGATTTGAGTATATAGATAATGTTTTAATTGCCCATTTGCAATGCTATTTGGATCAACTTGGCGCGGAGAATTTCAAGTATGTTTTAAAAGACCGAATGAAGCCGAATGAAAAAATTATCCTTGATTTGGAGAAGTTGATCAATATTGACAACTTCGGTTTGGATGCACTATTGTCTGTCGCTCAAAAGGCTTTGGAAATGGATTCAGAGATAAAACTGGCACGGGTAAGTCCCGATATGCAGATTGTTTTGGATATTACCAAAGTTTATCAGGTTTTTGATATCTATCCGACGATCGAAGAGGCAGTGGCAAGCTGCAAAAAAGAGGAGGATAACGCATGATTTCTGTGTTGGTGCGCTCTCATAACGATATATTGTATATTGAGAAAACAATTGCGTCTATTTTGGAACAGGAAGTTGATCAGCAAGTGGAAATTATATCTTGCGATGACCATTCAACTGACGGGACAAGGGAGTTTTTGGCAACGATTGGCGAACTGCGGCGGATTGAACCGCCGGAGGGCAGATATATCCCCGGCAAAACTCTCAATTACATGGTACAGCACTCCAAAGGAGAGTATATCGTTTTCAATAATGGCGACGCTATTATGCAGACAAAGAATTCGCTCAAAAATCTGGTGGAACCATTAATTAATAACAGCGATTGTGATTGTGTTTTCGGTAACCAGATTGCCAGAAAAAATGCGTATGCCGTTGTGCGAAAAGATTATGAGCGAGCCTTCGGTGACGGTTCAATCTCTAAAAATTGGGATA
>JAZRSP010000148.1:0-1137 GCA_045651565.1 Victivallaceae bacterium
AAAATAAACAATATTGCAAGCATCAATGGATCACAAACACCAATGGCAAGAGCGTTCCTGTAAGCCGTGCAGAGTTCTGCCATTGCCAGTGGTGTTTCAAACGCAGTTACCGGAGTAAAACGGATATGCTGATTGCCTTTGGAATCCGTTTCTGCAATCAGATTATCGCTGTTTTTCCAATGCCCTCCAATACCGGGAGCTTGAAAGGAATACAAATCACGATGCAGCTGCAAAATTGAGTTTGGTGTCAAGGAAATATACTCATAACTTTGGTGGATCGTTGCAAGGACATCCCTATATCCAGCAATCTCTTTTTCATTACGATTGATCGGTTGTGATTTTTGCATTACCAACTCTTTCAAACGGATATCAGAAGTAAAAATCCCTTCAATACGGTTTGAAGCATCGGTGCTTTGAATGATTGCAACTTCAAGCAGCGTTTTTAAAATATCCCTTTTGGCAGTAATGTACAAATCCTGTTTTCCGCGATATTCGTGAATGGCAGATAGAAGGTTGCTGATTTCCGGAGTAAGCAACGCTCCCGGAAATGCCGAATAATCAAATTTTCTCATAAATCCAGCCCCGCTGTTTTATCTTATCTGCCTATAATATAATGCCATTCTGCACAATTTCAAGTTTATTTTATGCAGATAAATCTGAAATTAGGCAAATAAGTCATAATACCGCAGTAATTGCCGCATAGAGTATAGATTTAATCAACTGCACATATTTAGCCTATCCGACACTTGTGACATAAACTCATATCGTTTCTGAAAGTTGACAATTTTTCAATTTGAAATATTCCTGCACATGAAAAACGCACAATCGTTTTTTTATATTCGCCCCAATACCCGCATATATATTATATAAGAAAACTTGAAAAAAAAAAAAATCATGCTATATTATATGAAGTCAAAAAAAAATGCATTCAGGTAAATGTGATGAAGATAAGATTTATAAATTTTTTCAAATTTTGAAGGAGGATATATAATGAAAAAAGCATTCTTAATTTCAATGTTCATGTTTTTGGCATATTCTGCCATGGCGGCATACCAGTATGAATCCAAAGGCAATCAGGGTTGGTTGACTTTTGATTCAGAAACAACTGTCGCATTTGACCTTGCCCGCAGCGGCAAA
>JAZRSP010000149.1:0-6345 GCA_045651565.1 Victivallaceae bacterium
AGTAATGCGAATCAATAAAAGTAACAGTTCTGATTGGAGTCGCTGCATCGGTCTGCGCAACAGCCACGATAAAAGTTTCGCTGTCGGACTGAGTGCCGGTATCAGCGTGACCGTCTGCAGTAATTTAGCGTTTGGAGGAACCACCGTAATCAAGCGGCGGCATACCTCACGGATAGAATTGACCGAACTGGTGGACGTGGCGATGAATGAGTTGGAGAATGAATTTCTGATGTTGGAAACGGTTTGCGAAGACCTCAAAATCATCTATTTGAAAAACGATGATGAAGCCAGATCAAGAATCGTCAGAGCCGCCGAATTGGGAGCGATCAACAGCAGTGATATTGTGCCTGTATTCAAAGAGTTCAAGAACCCCAGACATCCGGAGTTTTCAGAACCGACACGGTATTCGTTACTGAACGCTTTCACGGAGACGATTAAGAAGTACACTCCGCAAAGAGTTGACCACTCCTACCTGGCATTGAACAAATGCTTTGGGCTGGATGGCAACAGACCTGAATTGTGGAAATAAAATGCCACCCCAACGCTCGTGCAGCGTACCCATACGGAAGTGATGCAACCGTACTGTAATAAGTCATCCCGGGAGCGTAAAACCTCCCGGTCTTTAATCTTAACAAAGGAAAGGAAAAATCATGGACTGTCCGATTTGCGGAACACGATCATACACTATAACAAAAACCAGAGGCGCTACAACATTACTCGGAGCTGGAGCCGGTGGGTTCGTTGCGGCAACATCAGGAGCCAAAGCAGGAGCAATCATTGGCAGCTTTGTGTGCCCGGGCTTTGGAACTGTTATTGGTGGTATGCTCGGTGTGCTTACTGGAGCTGCAGCGGGAGCGGTTGCTGGAAATACGGTAGGTAAGCTAATAGATGAAAACGTTTGGAGAATGTACCGTTGTCCAAACTGCAAACACCAATGGAGGACTCTCTGATGGAAACAAAGTGTCCTGACTGCGGTTCAACGCAGTGTGTACCATGGGATGATGGTTTTATCTGTTGCGACTGCGGTACGGAGTTTGGAAGTCTTGCTTTCCAGGAAGGTAACTACTGATCGTTGGAAATATTGAACTTGGTATAAGAGATCAATAATCAATCTCTTATACCTTTCTTTTTTATTTAAATAGTCAACCATGGTTGACTCCATAGAGCATATTTCGAAAAATTTTTAATATTTTTTCAATGATCACTCCCATATTTTCAAATCAGCGCCGTATATGGGTACGAAAAAGGAACATGAGGTTCCTAAAACTAACAAACGCCAAGAATGGCAGAAAGGAAGTTCAAAATGGACACCCAAACTAACAAAAGAGTAACAAGCAACAAACAGAACAACAAGGTAAAAAGAAAAATAATGACAGCAAGGTCTCTCGAGCAGCTTACAAACCGCAATCAATTGATTAACATGTCTACCCATATCAAAACACAGTATCGTGAAATCAGAGAGTCGGAAAGCAACATCTATGCTAAGATATACGATATTGGCAAAATACTTGCTGACATCTGCGAAAACAAGCTTTTTAAACTGCTGCAGGATTCCAAGCAGAAAGCTTACAGTTTCAACAGCTACTGCGAACATGAACTGCCGTTCCCCAGCAAATATGCGTATATGCTTATCAAGGCTGCCAAACTGCAGGATGTGTTGGAAAAAGAACAGCTTACTGAAGTCAAGCAGGGGTACCATCAGTTGCGCAAACTCAGCAAGTTTGTTGATAATCTTGAGCTCTTGAGAAGGATTTGGCAGAAGGCGTCTGATAATGATTCCCAGCGTGTTCTCAATATGGCAGATATCGTAACAGCTCTTGAAGAGATTACTTCTGACATGGAAAAGTCCACATCCAATGATCCTGTTGAAACCGCATTCAACAATGTCATGAAATGGGGTGGCTTCAAGAAGTTGACTAAGGAACAGCGGAGTCAGCTTATTGATCGACTTAATAAGTTTATCAACAGTGATGTTGAAAATAAAGATGATAAGGACAATAACGACTGAGATAAAGATAAATCGCAGGGGAACTAATTCAGCTCCCCTTGCCTCATTCAAACTAGGAGTAATTAAAATGAATTATGAATCTCTTATTGATGTGATTGCCAATACTACTTTGCGTGAAGACAATCTGAAGCATGAACATACAGAACTGGATAAAGAAATCCTGAAAAGAAAAATATCAATGCACATTGATAATTGCATCAGAAATGGACGTTTGATTCATTTTCTCAAAAAGGATGTTGATGTGATTGAAGTGCCGCAGGTGATCAGAAATGAGAATCCTGCACTCTATGGTAAGATTTATGCTACTCGCGAATTAGATGGATTCCGTTTGTTCCTCGCAACTCCAGGCTATCTTCGTGCTTGTTCAAAATTTTATCAGTCTGAAAGTTCAAGCAAATATGTCCTTATGCTTGGATACGATCAACCTTACGCATCTCCTAAAAAAATATTTGATGCTGAGCTGACTCAAGAGTACATTGATTATATGACATTCTTCACCATTTGTACTGATCATACTCTGTACGCAGATATTCATAGTGCTGCACATTTCTTTAATATGCAGCCACAGGTTTACGGAGAGAATAGGAATCTTGCAGGGACTTTCCATCAGGACATCTTTCATATCACTGATGACAAAGCAGATGAATGGGATTCCATTCTATCCCTTGCACCAAACAAGAGCGAAGAAAGACACATTGAGGAACAACTTGAGGCCATTGGGGATTGCAGAGAGTGTTATATCTTTCGCAAGGTATATTCCAAGATCTGCAGAGGTTACTTTAAACAGGTATTTGACTTTAAAGATGTCCATGGCTTTACAGTTATGAAAGTGATCAAGCAAATTAATTGTGCACCAGCAGGAGCTTTTAAGAACTATGTTCCGGTCACCAACTGGATGATCAAATCTCAACCTGCCAGCAAACTCTTGACTGTACCCATGCCCGGAAAACAGATCTTATACAATCTGGATATTATCGTGAAATCTGATACCGTAGTGATATGTCCCAATCTGGAAATTGCTGATCAACTTCAGCGAGAAAATAAATTGTCCAATTTGGCTTATACGGCCTTCCTCTGCGATGAAGGATGTGTCAACCAGGTTGACTTTTCTCCATTGCATGGTAAGCAGGTTGTATTACTGACTGTGAATCATTCAAACCACACGTTATTTGAGGTACTCCGTTCAAACCTGAATTTGTATAAACATCTCCGTAATAATGAAAAATTTGAAGAAGAACAGCTGGGTGTACTG
Source organism: Victivallaceae bacterium (assembly GCA_045651565.1). Classification (GTDB taxonomy): domain Bacteria; phylum Verrucomicrobiota; class Lentisphaeria; order Victivallales; family Victivallaceae; genus RGIG5270. The sequence goes on from JAZRSP010000149.1 coordinate 3,261, forward strand.
GTTGCAGAAATCCAATATCCTATTGCTAAAAAGTCCTTTAACAGCCTTGCTGATTATCTTGATTATTACGATAGCCACTCCAAACCTGTAACGTACAAAGAAAGCATTAAGTTGTTGTCTTCATTTGAGGAATTGGAAAATGAATATAATAAGGTCGCTGAACATATTAGAAAGCTTGAAGAGCTGAATCGTCCATACTGGTATCAAGCGGTTGCCGAACAGTCTGGAGCAGAATCTGTTCCCGTTGATTCCAGTAGCGGAAAGCAATTAATGCGTGGAGTTGTTGCTCGCGGAGCGATTACTTTTATATGTGGTCAGAAGCACCTTGGCAAGACCAATTTTACTTCAAGCTTGATAGCGCGTTTGTTGAATACATCTCAAAGGGCTCCTGAGTTTCTGAAGGAACGTTGTTGGACTCCTTGCAAGTGTACCAAAACAACACCGTTGAAGATTGCTTATCTGGATTATGAGAATGGGAAAGAAAAATTTGACAGTGATGTTAAACCAAACTTTATTGTTCCGTACCTTTCTGGCAAAGATCAAGAAACAAATCTGATCTACAAGGATATGCTTCATGAAGCAGAGTACGATTATTCTAAAGAAGCATACTTTGAAAAGTTTTGTAAGTTCCTTGACGACATTGCAGACAAAAATGGAACTCCAGGTAAAGCTATTGATGTGCTTGTCTTTGATACCTATTGGAGCTTTGTATGCAGCAATGATCACAATTATTCAGTGTTTGGCAAATTGCAAAAGAGATACCCCGAAATGGCGATTATCGTTCAGCATCACTTGAATAAAAAAGGTTCTCTCTATGGGCGTCAAGATAAAATTTTCAAAGCCGCAGTTGTCATTGATCTTACCAGAGAGTCGTCTAAAAGTTGCAATCTTGAAGCAGTATTTCAAGTAACCATTAAAAACAGTCGTTTTACTTCATTTGAAAAAGATCTTGAAACATTCAATGCCCACTATGATAAAGAAAGCAAACGTTTTGTAGTGAGTAATGGTAAGGATCAAGATGAGGATAACAATTGTTCATATGAGGAGTATATCAAAGCCTTAGGAAATCATTACAGAACCATTGGACGTACCCAAGAAGATCTTGCTGAAGATCTCGGTGTAAGTCCTACCAGCTTGGCATCTCTCTTGAAGAAATAATTTTTCTTTTACAATACTCCAGTGTTATTATGAATACTTCTTAATACGCTGGGGTATTTGCTTTATGCAAAGCATTTTCGTCAACCTTGGTTGAGCTTTTGTTATTTTTTATCATGCGGAGTTATCTTATGTCCAGCAAAGAAAAAGGAGAAATAAAATGCGACACAACATCTTGTTAAATGATACGACAGGGTACTATCGACTTCAGGAATATATCGGTCCCAATCCAGGATACAGGAAGGAGATCCTGGATCGAATCAAAGAACGTTTGGATTTTACGCTTGCATGTCACTCCCAAGTAATGACTGTACCGATGGTAATTCGTTTTCCTGAAGGATTGCAGAGTACGCCAGACAATAACTGCTTTCAATACTTCATCGAGGAATATCGGCGGCGACTCAGTAAACATGGATTTGGACCTCATTATGTCTGGGTAACGGAACAAAATCTCTCTTGTAATCGGCACTATCATTTGATATGGTTTCTCAATGGCAACAAAATCAGATACTTTCAAATTCCTCCTCATGAAGCCTTGTTGTATTGGAGAATGGCATTGAAACGGTTTTATAATTATGATGGCAGTCCAGATGGCTTAATCCAAGTTTGTACAGTGGAACAAAATGGCTTACGATGCGGTTATATAATCCGTCGTCATGACGACAAACTTTACAACACTATTTTGCAGCATTACTCATATTACGCGAAGGTCAATACTAAAGGTTCAACACCTGATCGGATAAGAGAATTTGGAGCCAGCATTATAAGACATTCTGGTCTCGAATCCAATTCTCAATGAGACGTACATATACATACTGGTTTACGAGTTGTGGGTTGAGGATTTCAGCGTAAATCATCAACTCACAGCCACCAACTCCCAACTAAAAATTCCAAACTCAAGCAGAGGTTTTATCGCAATAAACAGTATAAAGTCGCATGTAGATCACGTTTCTGATTTGGCGACAGATGTGCTTCCAACCACTCAGCCAGACGATAGGTTTGGTCTTCAGAAAGGTGCTTTAAACGCTCAGCAAGGGTACTATCCACGCCCCCGAAATTATCATCATCAAAAGTTGGAATCACCAACGAACTGACCGCCTGCTGTTTGGTTTCCAAAGCGACATGAGTATATCTGGCAGTCATATCAACAGTTGTGTGTCCGACCAGATCTCTGACAACCAGCGGGTTTACACCGTTGGCAATCAGCTGACTGATGTGGAAGTGGCGGAACGAATGAAAACCCAATCGAGAAACGGCGCGAATTCTTCGACTCTCTCCTTCATCGGTCGGAGTGATACCAGCTGCCAACAACAGCTTCTTTGTGTCCCGTGATATACCGCCAGGATTAGTTTGATAACGGAGAGCGACCTTGGGTAAGACATATTCGTTGTTTTGCGGTAAATCTTTCAAAGCCTCAAAAATGACTTGGCTCATCGGAATCATCACACGTTTACGACTGCTTTTGGAAGTCTTGTGGGGTGTGAAGCTGATGATCTGTTGAGAGAGATCAACGCTACTCCATTTAAGCAAACAAAGGTCTCCTTTGCGGGCACCGGTATAGATTGCGAGTTTGTAGAGAACAATCATCTCTTCCTTGTGAAGCATCTGGTAGTTTTGGTCATTGAGAACGTCCCATATCTGCTGTAATTGTTCAAAAGTGAAACTATCCCGACATTCTGGAGTATCAGTTTTCTTCTTAAAGTCTGCAAACGGATTGCGATCTTTGCAAAGCGTTCTGAATACCCGCCGAACAACATCTAATGCACTGTTGTACGTTTTGGTCGAGATCCCACGCTTCCAATAATAGGATAAGAACTCTTGAGCAAGTTGTTCTGTTACATCGGAAACGATCTTGACATTTCGCACAGTCATAAAAGCAATCAGGTGCTTCAAAACAGAATGATAGTTCTTCCGATGCTCCGGTGAAATA
>JAZRSP010000150.1:0-1701 GCA_045651565.1 Victivallaceae bacterium
CACCGTTTGCAAACAAAGTTTTTTTCTAAAAATTCCTTGGATAATTTACTCATGGCGCGATGTATCCCTGATAAGGTGATTTGTGTGGGTGGCGCAGGATTCGGCATTTTTGACACATAAAACCGTCAAGGCCGTAGACACTTAAAAATTCATTTGATTCGCCTAAAATAATTGATTCACCCTCCTGCAAAATATAGGTTTCGGGAGAGTTATCGGCAATTACCAATCCCGGGCCTCGGACAATTTCCACTCTGACAATTGCAGATGATGGCAGAACCAGGTGGTTGACCTCCTCTGTTGAGTTGCTGAATGACAAGCCGATTCCGATTTTGAAAATACTGTGAGTAATACTTTTGTAGTAAGCGGTACTTCCGTGAATGCTTGATAAACCGACTCCGTCGCCTACGACTTCTTTGGCATAGAGTTCATCATTGATAAAAACCCGATAGCGCAAAGCACTCATGCGTTCAAAATTGTGAATATAAATATCATTAACCGCCAAAACTTTTTTGCCTTGAAATTCAGCATAGAGTTTCGGAAGTTTTTTTAGTTGCAGTTTGCCCGCAAAAAAATCATTCAAAATCGCCTCGTAGGAGTGTTCCTCGCAAGTCGGCGCAGTTCTCCGATCCCGCAAGGCAAGTTTGGGAATATTGGGATATTCCCGTTCTGAGTTGAGCAAAGTACCGTCACCACCATGAGCGATAACCAAATCCGGGGTGAAGTCTGCATTTGCAGCACAGGCAATTTCGATATCGTATTTTTCTAAAATCGGCAAAATATCTTCACAATTTTTCCCGACAACTACGGCTTTTATCATTTTCCCATTTCCTGTTTCGCAGAGCGATTCATAAGTTCATAGATTGCATCTTTCGGTGATTTATCAAGATACAAAATATCATAAATCTGATTGATAATCGGGGTATCGATTTGCATTTTGTCGGCTAAATATTTAGCTCCGATGGCAGTCGGTACGCCTTCGGCAACAACCAAACCGATTTCGGCTTGAATTTCCGCAAGTTTTTTGCCTCTGCCCAATTCCTCGCCGACATGGCGGTTTCTACTGTGGCCGCTGCAACAAGTTACAATCAAGTCGCCGATACCTGACAATCCGGAAAAAGTCGCTGCATTACCGCCTAAAGATTCGCCCAAACGGCTCATTTCTGCAATTCCTCGGGTAATTAATGCGGCTTTCGGGTTGTCGCCTAATTGCATGCCGTCCAAAATTCCTGCGGCAATTGCCATGACATTTTTTAATGCTCCGCCGAGTTCTACGCTCAAAATATCATTTGAAGTATAGACTCGGAAGTAGTTATTCATAAATAAATCACGGACGATTTCGGCGTCTTTTATATCAGTTGAGGCGGCAACGACCAGAGTCGGAACTTTTCTGCTGACCTCCTCTGCATGGCTGGGACCGGAAAGAGCCACATAACGGCATTCGCCTAGAACTTCTTCGGCAATTTCGCTTAAACGCAACCATGAATTTTTTTCAATACCTTTGGCAACATCAATAATTAAGTGTTTTTCTTTGTCGTGGAATTTTTTGAATTGCTCCATGACACTTCTGGCGAACTGGGTAGGTGTTGCAAGGAGAATAACTTCGCTCTTTTCCACAGCTTTGCACATATCTGCTTCAATAACGAGAGATTCAGGCAGTTTGACGCCTTTTAAAAATCGGCTGTTCTCACGAGTCTGCTTCAT
>JAZRSP010000151.1:0-4020 GCA_045651565.1 Victivallaceae bacterium
GTAAAGCAATTCTTTGTCCTCTAACTTGACTTCGTCTTTCACAAACAAAAATGGATTTTCAAGCCAAGTTCTTGCACACATAAAACCTTGCACATCAAGTTTTTGCAAATATTCAAGCCCCTGAATTCTGCTTTTTATATCTCCATTAATCACCAACGGCAGCCCATTCGCCAGTTCTTTCGCCCGCTTAAACCGCTCATAATGATTCTCTATCGCTCGATAGCCCTCGGCAACCACACGACAGTGTACTGCCAAAAAGTCCAGACACCCATCCTCAACCAAAGCCGGAATAATTCGTTCCATTTCCTCTAATTTCTCATAGCCCAAACGAATTTTGGCACTTAAATTCACCTCCGGGTGGTCAAGTCTGATTTGCTTGATTATCGACTGCATAAGTCCAATATCCCGCAGAGCTCCGCCTCCGCAGTTACCGCTCATAACCCGCTTGCTCGGACAACCGAAATTCAAGTTTATCCCGTCAGCCAAATTCAAACGCTGAATCTGTGATACCGCACGACTTAATAAATTCGGGTCATTTCCCATGAGCTGCACAATAACTTTCGCATTTGCAGAACGAAAAGGAGCAACAAAATTTTTCACCAGCGAATCTTTGTATAACTCCTGCGAAACCCGAATAAAAGGCGTCATGTAACACTTTGCCAACTGCAAGCGGTTTGCCGCCATAATCAAAGCAGCAGTCATCACCCCCTCCATCGGGCCGACAATCATTTTTATATCGTCAATTGTTAAATTTTTTCGCATAAAACTTTGAATTCTTCGTCGCTGAATAATTTTTGTGATTGAAGATCTCTAATCGGAAGCATTACAAAATCACGATTTTTCGCTTCCTTGTGCGGGATTATAAGTCGGGGCAGGTCAAATTTTTGATTGCCGATTGCAATAATATCAATATCAATCGTCCGTGAAAGATGAAAACCGTGATCGGCAGGACGGCCGAGTGCAACTTCAATTTTTTGACATAAATCAAGCAAAGCCAAAGGTGCAAGATTGCTTTCACAAAAAACCGCCATATTGTAAAAATCCTCCGTCCCGACCGGACAGTCCACCGGAGCAGTTTTGATAATTTCACTTTTACCAAGAATTTTTACTCCGCCCGAAGCCAATAAATCAAAGGCTTGCTCAAAAGTTTGCGGAACATCACCAATATTGCCGCCCAGCGAAAGTATGATTTTTTCAATTTTATTATCCATGATTTTCCCACAAAAAAGCCGGTTTGCAATAAACCGGCATGAAAGGTCAAAATTTTAATTATTTTGAATATGAACGAACATAGTCAACATCGATGAAGCGAGTGGTCGGAATAGTATCGGGTGAAACTTCTCCGTCTTCCTCAACTGCCTCTTTCGCAAATTCTTTACCGGATTCAGCAAGAACTTTATCCAAATTCAACATCGCTGAACGGAAAACAACTGTGGTAATTTCTTTGTCACCGACGGCATTGAGAAGCATTACCCACGCATCATAGTATCTGCTCATCAACCACATACATTTAATTTCCTGCTGCAAAAGGTCGAAGCGTTTTGAGTCCATTTCCAAAATAGTCAAATCACTTGCTGATTTTTTGTCAATTTTGGCCATATGAGAATCAGTTTCGACAACACCGCTGTTTTTCGCAACGAAATCAGCGAAATCTCTCTTTGCAACTCTGAAACTATTATACTCATTGTTATAGTAATTGGCATACTTATTTACCAAGTTGTAATTGGTCTGAACATTACCCAAAACCGCAATCAACATCGGCGCACGCTTCTGGAATTCCATCTTTTCGGGATAGAAATAGAGGTCATAACGAGCCGGAACATCCTTAAATTCAATCAAGTTATAAATACTCTTCAAATAAGCGTTGCTGTTATTTCTGAAAAACTTAGAAGTTTCAGCGGTAAATTCTGCCGGATTAAGCAATGCTGAACGGTTGAAAAATGCGAGTTCTCCACGATTCAAAACCGCAATCTTATTCAATTTGTCAAGCTGAAGTCCTCTGCCGCAGCATTTATCATTAAGAACGGTAGTGTCCAAAATTGAATCATCTACCAACATAAAGGTATTTTCATTAGAGTCAATTCCGGTGTATTCAGCGAGAGCCAAAGCCGCAACCTTGTACTCGGCAGATAACTTCAAAACCAACTCTTCCATTTTCATATAACGGCCCTTTTCAATCTCTGCACGGAAAGGAGTAATCTGGCGAGATTTTTCGAGTTCATCGATCATGTAGTAACGAGAACGGCAATCTTCGAGCAAAGAAACTGCCATATTAAGAGTTTTCTGTTTTTCTGCAACCAAAATATAAAGTTCATTAACTCTGGTTGCAATGTTTTCTTGAACTCGTCTTTCGATATCAGCATCATTCATGCTGTCATAACGGCGAGAAGCATAGAAAGTCAAAGCCAAATTCATGAGTTCATTAACTGCTTTAACTTGCGGTCTGCCATTTTTGAGAGCAGTTTTTACCAATTCAATATTGCCGCATAATTTCACAAATTCCTGCTGTTTAATAAATTCTTCAACCATAACTTTTTTATCATTACCGGAGAAAAGCACTCTGACAGCAGACTTAACAATGCCGGGATTCAAAGCGATGAGGTCATTGATAGTTTTGTCTTCTGAAGTAAGAAGTTTTTTGATTGTTTCAACAAATTCTTTGTCTGCCATTGCTTTGTTTAATTCCTCACGAGTAATTTCCGGGTTAGAAGCAATGATAACTGCTTCTACTGCCAAGTCGAGAGATTGAGAAGCAACGATTGCGTCTGCGACATAACATTTATCTGAAGCTTTGCCAACGAGACCTTTGTCCAATTCAGCATATTCAGCAGCGAGGAGTTTCTCATCTGCGACGAATTTTTTGACCATTGCAACATCAGCAGCAGTATGCTTCTGAATAGCAGCAGCAAGCAATTCGGGAAGTTCGAAACGAGTTGAAGATGCAAAAAGTTGACGATACGGATCCAACGGGAAATTCTTAATTTCTGCTTTCTCCAAAGCGGCAGCTTCCGCAACTGCTTGAGCATCCTCTGCAACAGATGTATTTTCATTTACATTGCGGCACCCCGCATTAGTTACAACCAAAGTTGCAGATACAGCCAAGCCAAATATAGAAAAAAGTTTCTTAATTTTCATAATTACAATCCTTTTGTTAGTTGTTCTATTTAACTGATTAACACAACCATAGGAGTTAAAGCATAAGCTAATGGGTAAGCATTTCACTAAACCAGATTAATCTGCTTCGAGCTACTATTTGACGCCCCTGACGATTTTATCCGAACGACTATTTTGCCATCCCCGAACAGCTTCGCGCCCCCCTATGGGTGGTTTAAGCAGTTAACGCTAAATTATTCAGCGGCTGCTTCGTTTTTCTGGAGCAAACCTGCTTCAACAAGCTTGTTAATCAATTGCTGCATTGAGTTATAAGCAGAAAGGAAACCCTGCGGAGGCATGATAACGCGCATGCTTGCCTGCGGAACAGGAGCTTTTCCATCTTCTTCGGGTTGCAATGTTACAAAGTCAAAGCGAACCATGCCGCCTGCGAAGTGAATCTGACCAATTCCATCTGCGAAAATTTCTTTTTTAATTTCCATAATATTATCCTTTCATTAATATGGTTATTAATTGTTTATATATTAATATTTTGTTGCTTCTTTCTGTTCAATTGCCTTTGCACACTCTTCACCGAGTTTGATACCGTTATCAGCGGCTTTGCGATACCAGTATTTGGCTTCATAGTTATCCTTGGCAGTGCCGACACCATTTTCGTAGCACTGTCCGAGCATAAACATCGCATTAGCATGTTCCATAGCGGCGGCTTTGCGCAAATAGTTGTAACCTTTTACGGGGTCATTTGCGCCATTACGGCTTTCTTTGTACCACATACCGACGGCATACATCGCACGGACATCGCCTTTGTCGGCGGCTGCCTGATAGAATTTCAAAGCCTCTTCGAGATTTTTGTCAGTACCGATACCTTTGTCAAGGAAATATCCTACCAAGTACATTGCACGGCTATTA
>JAZRSP010000152.1:0-1842 GCA_045651565.1 Victivallaceae bacterium
ATGAAAATTATTGGAAAAAAGTAGAAAATTTTACCACTCGTCCCAATGACCAGGACGGTGTTGGTTTGTTTATCCGTGATTTTTTGACTGCGAAAACATCAACAATTCCCAACCTCTCCTGTATTTATGCCGAATTCAAAAAATATTGCTCCAATAATGAAGCTTTGCTTGAAGACCGCGAGGGGTTGTTCAAGTTGCTGACTGCTTATGCAGAGGTATATCATTATTTGCTTGCTCCCGAATCTATGGAAAATGCCGATATTGCTTGCGGCATTACATATTTGAATCGCCAGGAAGTTACGCCGTCATATCCGTATTTGCTGGAAATACTGCTTGCATGGAAAAATAATGATTTGACCACGGAACAGGTTGTGACCATACTGGAAGTTTTGGATTCTTTTGTGTTCCGGCGGCAAATCTGTGACTTGCCAAGTAACGCACTAAATAAAATTTTTGCTGATCTGCATAAAACAGTTATGCGTCTTGACAATGCAGCCCCTTATGAAGAACGATTGAAGCGGGTTTTACTGGATAAAACAGGTAAGGCAAGATTTCCGTTGGATGGAGAGTTCCGGCAGGCAATCAAGGAAAAGAATGTCTATGAAATGCGTTCCAAGAACCGGAAGTATATTTTTGCCCGTATGGAAAATGGTTTGACAAAAGATGCAAAAATTTTTGGCAGCAAAGATGTTGTTTATCAAATGATTGAAAATGGTCATTATACAATAGAGCATATTATGCCCCAAACGCTCAACTCTTCATGGAAGCGAGATCTGGGCGATGAATATAGTGCCGTGCATGACACATGGCTGCATCGTTTGGCAAACCTTACCCTGACGGCATATAATTCAAAACTAAGCAATAAGAGTTTTAATTCAAAGGTTGCCCGTACAACATTTGCAGAGCTGATTGATAGTGATTTCGGATTTGATGAATCTTCCAAGCATTTGTGGCTTAATGAATTTCCTGCACAAAAGGATCATTGGACGGCTATAGAAATGGAAGAGCGTGCAAATCTTCTTGCAGATAGGGCGTTGCAGATTTGGAAGCAGATTGAAACAAGCTTTGTCAAAAAAATCAACTCTCAAAATCTTTCAATTGTAGACACTCCTGCAGAATACTTCACAGGGACAAAACCGTTGGAGTTTACGATTGAAGATGAAACATATCCGGTAAAACAATGGATTGATTTATATGTACAGGCGGTTGCTTATCTTTACAAAAAAGATCCGGAAAAAATTGATATTTATGCAAAAAGCAAAAATGCAAAAGGCATAGACGGATATTTCCGAACCACTCCAAATTCAAAGTTTAAGCAGGTCGCAGAGAATATTTATCTATTTAGCCATACCAGCACCTGGGACAAACTTCGTATTCTGAAGATACTTATCGGCATTTATGGTATTGAAGACATTCAAGTTTCAATCAGCGGAGAAGCAACTATTGACTTTTCTGCAAAATTTGAAGCATTTTTAAATGAAAGTATTTCTTCGGATACAGTAAAAGGGTATATGCAAGCGCTCAAAACGCTTGAGCGGATGATGCAAGAGAGTAATGTCATTACAGACTCCATATTTGAATATACCACTTGGGAACAGATAAAACCGTTAAAAGAATATTTGGAGAGCGACTTGATATTTATTCAGAAAAATACTTCTGCACACAATAAATATTCTGCTGTATTCAATAAGTACGCAGAGTTTATATCTGCTTTGAATGAGGAAGAGTGAAAATTAGTAGTAAATGGTAACTTGCAAAAAAGGGCATAATGGTTTATATTACGGAACAGGGTAACGCTTTTAGAGGATAAATATGATTTATACGCTGAAAATTTATGATACG
>JAZRSP010000153.1:0-5737 GCA_045651565.1 Victivallaceae bacterium
TGTCAATTTAAAGAGATGAAGGCAGTTGATTTAAATGATAAATTTCAGTCGGTTTCTATCAAGAAGTTGATAGATTCCTGAGTTTAGGACTAAATGGAGTAACTTGAATATGTCTTTATTCAGTAGCCAAAAATACTCAACTTTGAGTGTGAAAAATGATAGAAAAATGGTAATCCCTGATGGATCATGGATTAAGTGTAAGCAGTGCGGACAAACTTTGTATGCAGATAGATTGGATGACAATCACTCTGTTTGCTGGTATTGCGGATACCACATGGCAATGACTGCACAGAAAAGAATAGAATTAATTACTGATAAGGGTTCTTTTAAAGAGATTGATCCAAATTTGTCGTCAGTTGATACACTTGAATTTGTTGATTCAAAAGCCTATACAGACCGCTTGGTAGAGAACAAGAAAAAAAGCTCTCTCAATGATGCAATTATCTGCGGTACAGCGACTTTGGATGGCAAAGAATTTGCATTGGGAGTAATGGATTTCCGTTTTATGGGTGCATCAATGGGTTCTGTCGTAGGAGAGAAAATTACTCGTTTGGTAGAATTGGCAATTGAGAAAAAAATTCCGGTACTTCTGGTTACTGCTTCAGGTGGAGCGAGAATGCAGGAGGGAATTTTAAGTTTGATGCAGATGCCGAAAACTTGCGGTGCTTTTGAGAAACTTGCAGAAGCGAAGTTGGGATATTTTGTTTTGATGACCAATCCGACTTACGGCGGAGTTACAGCATCATTTGCCAGTATCGGCGATGTGATTATGGCTGAACCGGGAGCGATGATCGGTTTTGCCGGACCCCGAGTTATTCAGGAAACTACTAACTCCAAATTGCCGGAGGGATTCCAGACTGCCGAGTTTCTGGTGGACAAAGGATTGATTGATAGAGTAGTAGAACGCAAAAATTTCCGTAAGGAATTTAGTTTATTACTTGATTTTTTCAAAAAATAGAATATATTGTAGTTAGGGCAATTATGTGATTGTGCTTGTCCTGACGGAAAAAGATTAATTGCGGTCGAATCGGACCTCATGCATTGAGAAAATTGCTAACCGAGTCAGGTGGGGAACCAAGCAGCTCTATGTGTATTTGCTCAAGTGCGTAAGTCATCCGGTTCGACTTTTTTTTAGAATAGGAAAGAGGAAATTTTATGGCAGTAAGAATCGACGGCAGAGCGTTTGATGAATTGCGACCGATCAAAGTTACAGAAAACTATTTGGCACACCCCTTATCAAGCGTCTTTTTGGAAGTAGGAGGAACCAAAGTTATTTGTGCATTATCTCTGGAAGAAAAAGTTCCGGGCTGGATGAAAGCCCAAAAAGTCCCCGGTGGCTGGTTGACTTGTGAGTACGGACTTCTGCCTGCTTCAACTCATGACCGCTGCAAACGCGAGGCTTCTAATGGAAAACAGAGCGGCAGAACTATGGAAATTCAACGCTTAATCGGCAGGTCATTGCGTGCGGTTGTTGATTTGGATAGACTCGGAGAAAATACACTTTTTATGGATTGTGATGTTATTGATGCTGACGGCGGCACACGCTGTGCGAGTATTACCGGTGCATCGATTGCATTGCAGTTAGGCTTGCGCAATGTCCTTAAACGCCCGCAGATTATTCGTGAAAATGTTGCGGCAATCAGCGTTGGAATTGTGAATGGCGACTTGGTTTTGGACTTGAATTACGAGGAAGATTCCAATGCAGAAGTCGATATGAATGTAGTTATGACTGAATCAGGAAAGTTAGTTGAAGTCCAGGGAACTGCGGAGGGTAAAGCTTTCTCCCGCAAGCAGTTAAATGAGATGATAGACCTTGCTGAATTCGGCTTGAAAAAGATTTTTACTATTCAAAAAGAGATTATTGAAACAGCACCGAAAATCAAAAAAGTAAGACAAGTCGAAGAACTCGGCAGCTTGGGTGATGTTTTCGGTAATATTAAACTCTAAAAAAATGAGGCAGACAAAATGAGCGAAGAATATCAAGTAATTGCCAGAAAATATCGTCCGATGAGATTCAGCGATGTCGTCGGTCAGGAAGTAGTTACTCGCACTCTTAAAAATGCGATTAAACAGAATCGTACTGCTCATGCATATTTATTGGTCGGTCCCAGAGGAGTGGGTAAAACCACGCTCGCCAGAATTTTTGCCAAGGCGCTTAATTGTGAAAATCCGCAAGACGGCGAACCCTGCTGCAAATGCAATAGTTGCGTAAGTATTGCCGATGAGAGCAATCTCGATGTCATAGAAATTGACGCCGCATCTCGCAACAGCGTGGAGGATATGCGTAATTTGACCGATGAAATTATGCACACTCCGATCAGTTCCAAGTACAAAATTTATATCATTGACGAAATTCATATGCTCTCTAATCAGGCATGGAATGCGCTTTTGAAAACGGTTGAAGAACCGCCGAAACATATTAAATTTATCTTTGCAACCACTGAAGTTCACAAAGTTTTGGCAACAATTATTTCCCGTTGTCAGAGATTTGATTTGATGCCGATTTCAACTTCATTAATTGCCGGCAGATTGAAATTTATTGCCGAAGATCAGGGTGTGAAAATTGATGACGCTGCACTTTTTGCTTTGGCTCGTGCCGCAGAGGGTGGAATGAGAGATGCTCAATCATTGCTTGATCAGATGATTGCATTTTTCGCAACCGGGGACAAGGATCATGTGATTTCAGGTGCGGAAGTTATGACGCTTTTCGGTTTGGCAGAGCGTGCCGAACTCTATGAAATTATTGAAAGCATCTTGACCGATAATGTCAGTTTGATGGTGACTTTGATCCACAAATTTGTCCAGAAAGGCAAAAATTTGGAAACCTTGTTTGAGGATATAACAAGCACAATTAGAGGTATCCAACTTACTATGCTGCTTGGCGACAAAGCAAATGAGATTTTGGAAGAATCTCCCGATGTTATTCAGAAATATCAGGAATTGGGCAGACTCAGCAATTCAGAGAATGTACAAATTCTTATGGAAATTTTGACTCCTGCAACTCGTGCTTTGCGTGATTCATTGAATAAGCAAATTTTCCTTGAAACCTTGTTGCTAAAAGCGATGAGAGAGGCTAACTCTTTGAAAATCAATGACTTAATCAGTCGCCTAAATCAGATGAAAAATGCTGGCGAATTGCAGTTTATACAAAATGTCCCTGCGATCAAAGATGTGCCTTTGGTGAAATCTGACGCTGAAGATAAAAAAAAAATTGAAGTAACTCCGAAAATTGAAAATCCTGCTGCTCCCATAACCGAAACAGTGGAAGCAAAAGTTGAAGTTCCCAATGTTCAAGAATCGTTAGAAGTTATTGAAAATCAAGAAGTTGCAGAGGAAATTCTGGAAAATACAGAAATTGTCGAAGAAAACTTGCAAAGAGCTGATTATCAAGATGTTTCGATAGATGATGTCCTTTCTGATATGGGAATAGACAATAACGCAGTTCCTGAAATTGTCGAGAAAACTGAAATCACCGAAGAAGTACCGCCGGAAACAGAAATTGTGGACGAGCCGGACTTTGCGGAAATAACAGAAGAACCGTTGTCTTTGGATGAAATCAATGAACAGATGGCAATGGAAGCAGATAATTTCATTGCAAATGAAGCAGTCATAGACGAAGATGACAGCCGTAAACCGATTGAAGCGCAGAGGATGAGTATTTTTGATCGTCCGGGAGTGAAAGAAAATTTTCGACAGGAAAAAAATGTTCAAAAAATTATTGATATTTTGGGCGGAGACATCAGTGATGTCCATGTGAAACGGGATGATTTTTAGGAGTTAATCGGCAATGGATTACTACAAATTATACATAATTCTCTCTTTTGCAATCGGCTTAATCGGGATTGGTTTGGGAGTATGGCAACTTTTTCTTAACGAAAAAAATGTTGTAACAGCCGAAAAGTTTTGTCGAAATAACAAACTTGGCGGAATTATTTGGCTTGGCTGCTTATGCTGGTGTGTGCCGCATACCGAGGTAATAATTTTTAATTTTATGGTACCGTATTTGTGGTATATGGCAATAATTGTGGCAATTTTGAGTTACTTTTTTTTAGATTATCTGATGTCGCGGGCATTAGCCGGGAGTTTTATTATCTGCGGCTATTATCTGGTGCATAGTTGTTTTGATTATCACAGCCGGATTGCAGTTATTATGAGTATAGTTGCGTGGCTGATTGGAATTTTCGGAATTGTAATTTCCGCCAAGCCGTCGTATTTGCGGGACATTTTGCGTTTTTCAAGCAGGAATTGCAAGTTAAAATATGCAATTTCCGGAGTAATTTTTGTTTTGAGTTTAGCGATTATGGCTAATGGCATTTTGGAGTTGATGAAGTAAAATGGTTGATTTGAAGACAATTTGCGAAGAGTGTCATGTTGCTGAATTTGGTGATTTTGAAGCAAAAATCAATAAACTTTATGAGATTTTGGTTGAATACAACAAAAATGTGAATTTAACCAGAATTACCGAATATGAGGACTTTTTGATAAAGCATGTGATCGATTCGCTGATTATTGCAAAATTTTTCCCGGAGTTATCGACTGAAAAATTAAGCATTGCGGACATTGGTTGCGGAGCGGGTTTTCCGTCATTGGTTTTGGCGATTGCTTTTAAAAATTTGCAGGTCAATGCGATTGATTCGATTGCTAAAAAGACCAAATTTGTTCAATTTGCCGCCGATGAATTGGATTTAAAAAATATTAAAGTTATTACCGGCAGGTCAAAAGAGATGAATTATCGAGCTGATTACAAGTTTAAATTCGATATTGTTACTGCCAGAGCCGTTGCCAAAGCGGATATTATTTATCAGGAAGCAAAGAATTTCCCCAAACGCAACGGGCGTTTCGTTCTTTACAAAACCCCCGACCAATTGGCGGAGGATTTGCCGTCTATTCGCAAAATTGATCGCCAGCACACTTGGAAAACCACTGAAATTTATGAACTGCCCAACCAAAGCGGCAGTAGACAATTTTTGTTTTATTAGCATTTAAGGGAGGAAAATATTATGAATTTAGGAGTTAATGTAGATCACGTTGCAACCGTCAGACAAGCCAGATTGGCGGCTCAACCCGACCCCACAGAAGCCGCAAAACTTTGCGAAAAAGCCGGAGCATGGGGAATTACTGCGCACTTGCGTGAAGACCGTCGCCATATTAATGACAAGGATATTCGTACACTCGCTAAAACCGTCAAACGCCTCAACATGGAGATGGCTGTTACTGACGAAATGGTGAAAATTGCTTGTGAAATAAAACCTCATAGCTGCTGCTTGGTTCCGGAAAAGCGCGCAGAATTAACCACCGAAGGCGGCTTGGATGTCGTCGGTAACGCCCAAAAGGTAAAAAATGCCGTCGAAACTTTGCAATCACAAGGAATTATAGTGAGCTTATTTATTGATCCCGACTTGGAGCAGATAAAAGCCGCAAAAGATTGCGGAGCTGATTACATCGAGCTCCATACCGGTAAATATTCAAATACCTGCGGAGAAGAACAACAAGCCGAACTTGACAGACTGCGTAAAGGTGCCGTCTACGCAAACCAAATCGGCTTGAAAGTTAATGCCGGTCACGGTATCGATTATCAGAATATCGAGGGAATTTTAACTATCCCGTACCTCAATGAACTCAATATCGGACACTCTATCGTCGGTAAAGCAATCTATGTCGGCATGGAACAAGCCGTCAAAGATATGCTTTCTCTCATGTCAAAGTATTAGTTTTTTAGGGGGAGGCTAACGCCGCC
>JAZRSP010000154.1:0-3909 GCA_045651565.1 Victivallaceae bacterium
ATCAAAATCACCACTCCCCAAGCCGCGGCAAACATAACACCCGATGCTGCCAACGCAATAAACATAAGTACCCGTCCCGGCGTTCCTGACACCTTTTCCAGAACGGTCAGTTCATTTCCGGAACAGGATATTTCAACATTATCTGAAAAATTTATGTTTTCAAGGCTCATTTCTCAACTTGTCACTTTCGGCTGAATCACAACATAATATAAACGGGCTTTCTGACTTTTACGAATGGGCAATCCGGGCAAACGATACCAAAAGGAATATTGCTCCCGCAAAAGCGGCGGCACCAAACAATGTTCCGAGGTAAAATATAAGCTGCTTCAGGGCGTTTTTTACAAACTCCACCTTGCGGAAAACAAGATAAAGAATTGCCGCAAGCAAAACAAAAAATCCTGCAGGGATCACCCCGAACATCCAAACCCGGTCATAAGGCCAGGGATGTCCACCATTGACAATCACGCTGATAACAGCCCACAAAGTTGTTGCAACCGACGCTCCGGTCAACAATGTGGAACTTGCCAAAGCCCCCAATGCAAAAGTAAAGAGATTTTTCATTTTTATTACCCTCGTAATATCCATATGTATAATGCTATTGCAACAGAACAGCACCCCAATCCAAATCCGTGATAAAATATTTTCTCTTTCAATATTTTTTTTGCTGCGGAAAATTTTCTCATAACAGCAAACAAACATCCGAAGAAAAAAGCCAATATAAACAATGGCATAAAAAACAGCATCAAAACGGGGCCTTCTGAGCCACGGGGAATGAGGGGATAACCATAGTTGAAATGCATATATAAATAAATATTGATGCAAAAGTATGCTGCAGCAGTCAGGAAAATTCCTATGCCAGCTCCAAGAGCAAATAACTTTATTTTTTTGATTTTGGTTTGCATTTTACAAATTAAAAAAATCTTTTTCATATAAAAAATCAAGATTCGACACCGTAGTCGGGAATGTAATGCACTTTTGATTTGATTTTGCATTTATGACAGCAAAGAATCCTCCATTCTCCGTTACCATCTTTTTCTTTTTCCTCATACGTTTGCAGCCTTTTTCCGCATTTGGGACAGATCCGAAGGGACAGAAGAAAAAAGATCATCATTCCAATTACAAAGATGGCTATATTGGCTGCCAATGATTTGAAATAAAAATAGAAAATTATCATACAGAGGGCAATCCCCACTGCTTGTAACTCCATTTTTGTCAGTATTCTTTCGATTGCCGGAGAGAAGGTGTATTCTGGCAGCAGTTCTTTTGAGAGCGGAGGAGGGTCGATGTCAATGTTTTTTTTCTTAAGAAATGTTTTTATTGCTTCAGCAAAAAGAATAATTCCCAACAGGATTAAAAAACAAGGTACAAAAAATAACGAATTGAAAATGATGTCCTTTGAAATCACTGACTCTGATGGATCATCCGGATTTACAAGACAATGAATTGCCTTCCCGGCAGGATAGTCATTGACAATTTTCTGTAATTCCGGCTTCCCCCAATAGATTTTATTTTGTGAGCGGAAAAAATCGTATCGTTCCCCTTGATATTCCTGTTTATCAAAAGTGTATTTATAATGAATTTTTATGGAACAGATATTTTCCAAACAGCAGCTGTCAACCCGGCTGCTGGAAACAACTGCCGGAACAGAAGTCCATGAATAACTTTTTTCAACCATCCTTAATGGCTGAATCAGATAAAAATGCAGTATAAACATCCCGGCAAGGCAGAAAACGATTCCGAGTAATAATAAAACAACAAATGACAATTCTCTATTCTTTTTCATTTTATTGCTCCTCCGATTTCATTATATTAGCGGTAGTTGCCTGTATGTAACAGGTTGTTTTTCCATTCTTTTATTCCATAAACTGACAAAAGAATTGTCCATGTTATCAGAAAGATCGATGTAACAAAGGCGTTAAATATGCCGAATACTATGATCCAGGCAATTTGAATCACTCCCACAGACACATACGATAAAACTAAATACAGCACCTTTTTCCATGGATTTGGAAACAACAGCAAATAATTCACTCCGTGCAATACAAAAATTGAACCAATCAGGATAAATAACCCCAAAGGTAAGCCGCCTGTGATGACCTTGTAACTATTAAGTGCAAATTGATGTATGACGATTCCAATGGTGCAGACAAGGCAGAAGAAAAATCCCAGCAAATAGTTTACTGTCAATATTTTCATAACTGTATTGCTGAATTTTTTATCAATGCTGATCCACAGAAATAATCTGACGACAGTTTGCCAGTTCAAAAGCAGTATAAACAACCCTGCCGGTTCCAAGGTATATATGCGATTCAACTCTTGAACCGTATAACGGGATATAAGATATATCCCCAAACAGCTTATGATTAAAAAGATATTTTTCATATAAACGATCAACTATTCTTTGTGTTGTTCAGTATGTCTTGTTTTTTATTTACATAATGAAGGCTGAACCTACAAAATTTCTCCAGAACCAATGTCAGGAAAACCACAGCAACTATAAACAAAAAACAATAGATAAAATCAGTTAAGTTTCGGCTCCCATTTGTGTTTGGGCTTTTTGAAACTTCTATGACAATACTTTTGCCGGATTTTTTATCCATGTAGACACTATAGTTGAAAAGACCAGCGTCTCCAAATGGACCATCATGTAATTCAAAGGACAAAAGTTCTTGCTCTTTATCGATGGGGAAATCTATTCCTTGAACAAAAGGTTCAATTTCGCTGTTAATAATATAATTCTTAAAGTTTTGTATGGTTGTACAAGAGGAAGAATGACGAACGCAATAATCATAAAATTTATCATCATGTGCAACAAAATAAAAATGAGCCTTCGAGAGATAAACCATTTCAATAATTTCGAACTTTTCGAATATTCTGCCTAATCTCCATCGGGGAACCCAGCTGTCAACAAAAAAATGGACAACAGATGACACGATCAAAAATGATAGTATAAAACAAATTATTTTAGTTGCTTTTTTCATTTTATCACGCTTTGATCATCACAATATTTGAGGTTTTTCTGTCTGCATGTGACAAGTTTTTTACCGCATTTTTTTGCAAGAATACGGTAAAACTTTGTACCGCAATCTCCGGTGAACATAATACACTCAAGCGTTGAGTCCTGCCGCACTGCGTATAATATTTTCCAAACAGCGTCGTTTTTCCATTGGGTGTGGTCATAATATATTGTTGTCGCAGCAACACATAAAAAACACTGAATATCCTTCAGATCAAATTCCCGGAAATCGGTATCTTGCTGCATAAAGATCAAGTCATCATTTTTGAATAAACGCAGAATCCCGTTTTGCATTGCCATGACCTGTACACAAGGAATATTCAGTTTGGCAAGACTTTGGAGCTGAAAACGGAAGTAAAGCAATCCGCCGATACCGGCAATTCCGGCAATAAGTGAAGCATAAAACCAACTGTATCCTATGGAAATAAGCAGAGTTGCCTGAACTACAACAACAATAAATTCAATGATATTTTTTCGCAGAGTGCATCGCCAATCCAAACATACTGACAATTTCTTTTCCGCAGAGTCAATGCGGAAAAACTCGGCAGAACTTGTCATCAGTCGAATATTCCGGGGAACATTTCTGTCAAATGAACCGGATAGAGAAATCTTCTCCGGAACACCCTGCTCAAATTTTTTCAAATCATCTGTATTCAGACTCATAGATTTTCCCTTACTCACGCACCGAACCCGAGAAAAAATTGCTTCATAGATTCCCACCAGCCAAACACAATCAGCAACAACAATAAAATCTGCAAACCTGTTCTGGCAGCAAAATCTTCTCTCAGTTTTCGAGCTTTTTCTGATTTCAATTTTCTGCGGATGAGCAAAAACAGTCCACCTGTGTTCCAGAAGAAAAGTACAAGCCACAATACCGGAGCAAGAAATAAAAG
>JAZRSP010000155.1:0-6647 GCA_045651565.1 Victivallaceae bacterium
ACCCGACTTGCCGATAATTCGGTGGATTTGATAACCGTAGCCCAGGCGTTTCACTGGCTGAATCCTGATTTATTCAAAAAAGAGGCAATGCGCATATTGCGCCCCGCCGGCAAAGTGGCAATCATCTGGAACACCAGCTTGAAAAGCGCGTTTTCCGACGAACGCACCCGGATTTGTCAGAAGTATTGCCCGAGATTCCGCTCCGGATACGCCGGCAAACATTCTCCGGAGGAGGGCGACGCCTTTTTGCGGAACACATTTTTCAAAAGTGTGGAAGTTGCAGCATTCGCTAATCCGTTTGTTATGGATAAGGAAAACTTTGCCGGCAATATCCGTTCCCGCTCCTACGCGCTTACGCCGCAAGATAAAGATTACGAAAAGTTTATGAGTGAACTGCTGGAAGTGTTCAATAAATACGCCGTTGATGGCAAGGTAACCGAGCCGCAGGAAACACAAATCTATTTCGGCAGTTTCTGATTCTGTAAAATATCAAGCTGGCAGTTGTATCTGGCAACCACCGCGTCCGGATAGCGGCGGAGAAATTCTTTTACAGCAAAACCGCTTTTCCGGTAAAACTCCACTGCGTCGCAATCCGTTTCAGCAGTAATATATTCCAGATTCAAAGCCGCTGCAGCTTGAAATATCAGAAATTTGCCGATTCCGCGGCGCTGGAACTCTTTTTTTACCGCAATGCCGATTATTTCAGCTGAATTGCTGTTCTGCTGTTCCAAGGCAATGATTCCGGTATAGCCGCTGCAATCGAGCGCCGCAAAAATATGCACATCCTTACGGGCGGATAATCCGGCGATTTCCCGGCGGTATTCTCCAATATCGGCTTGATACATACATTGCGAATATATCTCAAACGCTCCGACGCTTGCCAGATACGGATCAAGTTTGATATTTTTTATATTCATTGAATAAGTGCTGCAATCTGTAAATATTATTTGCCGTATTGCCATGCAGCGCCGTGCCGGCAAATACGGCAAAAATCAAATTCTATACTGTCATCAGGGGCGATCCTGATCTGCCCACTGATATTTTTTGCGGTCTTCGGCAGTGATCTTGCGGATCACACGCGCCGGATTACCGGCAACCAGCGTATCAGCAGGCACATCACGAATGACCACCGAACCGGCGGCAATCACCGCATTGTCGCCAATAGTTACGCCGCCAATAATCGTAACCGAACCGCCAATCCAGACATTGTTGCCCACAGTAACCGGAAATGCGTATTCCCAGCCGTCAATGCGGTCTTGCATATCCAGCGGGTGGCCCGCTGCCAGAATCGACACATTAGGCGCGATCCAGACATTGTCGCCAAAGCGGCAATAATTGCCATCCAGCACAATAAAGTTGTAGTTGGCAAAAAAGTTTTCGCCGACTTCAATGCGGAATCCGTAATCGCATTTAAATGGCGGCAGAATGTTGCAGTTTTTGCCGATTTTTCCGAAAATCTTTGCCAGAAAATCCCGGCGTTCCTGCACCTGGGAGGGGCGGAGCTGATTGTATTCATGGATGGCGTCCTGAATCTGAAAACGGTACGCCGCCATTTCGGTAGTACGGTTGGGGTTGTAAAGAAGTCCGGCTTCAGCTTTTTCCTGTTCGGTCATGCCGCCGGGAACGGGCTTGCAAAGTACGGGTTTTTCGTTCATATATTTTTCAATTCCATTTTTTTATTGACTGTAAAATTACAGTGTAAAATATAACATTGAATCGCCGGATTGCAAGTAAAAATCAAATTCTAAAAGAATTTTTCAAGCTGAACATAGCATCTCCATTCTGAAAACCTTGGTTGAATGTTCATATTTCTGCAATCCGCTATGCTCAAATTTCCCTTTCTGTAAAAAGGCTAACAACCTCTGCAAATGTATCCCAAAAGGAAAAGCCCCAACATAAAAAAATTGACCGCCCACATTCCGGCAACACCGTTACCAATTTTCGTTTTATCCTGTTCTTTTTTGCCGCGCCACAGCATAAAACCATACGGTAGAAACATAAATATCACCCAACCAACTGCAGCGGCAAATATTGAAAATATACTGTCAGATCGTCCGAAATGAAGTTCCCGAAGCTGCCAAACCGTTGTTCCGGTAAATGCCAGAAAACCAACCGGGGCAACTGCCAGCAGCAGCAAATTTTTAAGAAATCCCGAAAACTTTTCCCGCAGTATTCTTGTTATGGAATTGCACTATGTGCACGCACATCCGAAATATGCAAAGCACACAAATGCTGCTATAAGAGATGCGATTGTTGCAAGCCCCCAGATACCAGCTCTGCATCGAGCTTTATTTCTTTCTTTGATGCCTTTTGCGGTAACGATTCCAAATGGAATAAAGTTGCCAACAAAACACATAAACAACATGATTACAGGCAAAAGTTTACCGGGCGGGTGTTTGTCGGTAAATATAACATACATCATTATACAAAACCATAAAACGATAATGCTGACAGGAAGCAGTATGACACGAGCAACAGAAAACAGCACGCCTTTGAAAGATTCACATTTATAACTCCAATAAAGTGTCAATGCAAAGAAAAACAAGGCTGAAAAAAAAAGCACAACTGCGGAACAAAGAAAAAGCAAAAAAGACATTTTTATCCGTTTTTTATAATTTTCATTTATCCTTTACATTATGATAGCACAGAAGTAATTATTTTTCAAATTTTATTCAAATAATGGGATGATTTTTTTTATTAGCGTGATGATATTTTTATGATCTACTTTATTTTTTTCAACGAACTCAACATATTTTTCACGGCCCAAATCCATCCAGAGATCAGCTCTGCTGAAAATTCGATTTATGAGTGGAGTAGTATCGTTTTCATCATTCCCCCAAATATAATAAGGTAGAACATCAGCCCAAATATGCAAAACATTATCAATGGTATTACCTGGTAAGTAATAATTATAAGTACCGATGTTTTCAATATCAGTAACTACTTTGGCATTAGCATCAAAAATAATTTCCTGCCCTGTTTTTTTGTTATAGTATTTTACATTATCAGTTTGATTTTTGTGTCTGTGGTACATATTTTCAAAATTTGATGCCTTTATAAAACCGCGTTTGATTGCTTCTTCCGGGGATTGAGGCAATGCCCAGAGTTGCTGTTCCCGCAAGGCTAATCGGTTGTAATGCCAATTTCTTAATCCGCTTATCAGCTCGGTATGGATATTTGCCCACGAACGGATTTCCCGGGCAATATTGGAATTTCCAAGTTTTTCCATTTCTTGTTCTACAGATTTGGCTGCTTGGTTTATTTTCAACATTGCGGCCAATGTTATTTGGAATGTTATGAATACGGCGGTTAATTTTGCTTTTTCAGCAGTGTCATCAACTTTATTTACTGCATCACTAGTTGTTTGAATAGCTTTATGTATTTTCCAGGCAAGCGGAAGTGTTGAAATTATTGTATTGGATATTTCTTGTATTAAATGGTTTTTTGCGTTGCTTTGACATACGGAAAGCAGTTGCCTGGCAATGTTGGCTATTTTGTTTCCGTAAGTCATAAGTTGTTCTTTTACTTGATGCAGTTCATTTTTTCAATCCGGTTACTTCGCCGTTGGTTAGATACTCATACTTACACCGGCAATTGGGGTGGATAGGCAGTTGGGGGCGATCTTTGTCGTTTTCTTCAAATATCTGATTATGATGTTTCAGGCAATCGCGGCAGCTGTTTTCGCCTTGTTCAGATACAAAACGCACCAGACGTGAAGGAGTGATTCTGTTTATATATTCGACCAAATCTTCAATGTTCATTTCTTTTTCCTTATTGGGTTGATTTATAAAAAGCTCTTTGCATATATACTGGCATTTGTCAACATAAAGGCTCAGTCCGGAAGTAAAAAAAAGAAAATGAAATGTCAATAGCTATATTAAGAATTAAGTATTCCGGCGTTTCTGCTCTCCCAAAAAACTATGCGGACAATTCAAAGCGGAAAAGAATATAAACTGGATTTGATAAAAGAAAAAATAAAAGGTTCATTGCAGGTTTGTGACAGAAATATGCTTAAAAATACAAAAAACAGAACTACAAAATTGAAAAAGACCGAAATTGCACCTATTGTTTAATAACGAAAAACCACAGTAGGGGGTAAGCAATGTCGGTCAATCTCTACTATACACAGAAAGTCCGCGGATTTCAACAAACACGAGTGAAATATTCTAAAGAAAGAGTTGAATTTTGTCTGAAACGCACCAAACATCAGTGTCCTCATTGCGGTTCAACAGCAGTTACCGTTGAACCGATCCGTTAGAGGGTGATTCTAAAGACGTATTAGCAGGGAATGTTTCAAATCCGTCTCCATTAGTATTTTCACATCCTATAATTTGCATTATGTGATAGTGTTGAAATGCTTCTGTAACATTTGAAAGCGCTTTCTCCAATACGGTTCTCATTGGTTCGCAACTGCCGCCAGTACGCGTGTAAACGCGTTAGAATTCTGCCCAGCTTCTGACCTTCATCCCGTTACGGGTATAAGATTCAGAACCACCGTAGACCAGCATTCCGTCATCGCACTGGGAGAGTTTCTGCCAGTAATTCAAATCGGAAAACATACTGCTTGCAACAGTTTGACCTGATTTAATCTCAACGGGGAGTAGCTTTTCTCCATTTTCAATGAGTAAATCAACTTCATGTCCTTGTGAATCACGCCAAAAATAGAAGGGAGGTTCAATTCCGGAGTTATAACTTGACTTCATCAACTCTGAAATAATATAGGTCTCAAAAATTGCTCCGCGTTGGCTGTGAAGAGTCAAATCTGAAGCTGAACGTATATTGAGCAAATAACAGAGCAGCCCTGTGTCATAAAAATACAGTTTCGGCGTTTTAATCAGGCGTTTGTTGAAGTTTTTAGAATGGGGTTTCAACAAAAATGCTATATAGCTTGCCGACAATAAAGAAATCCATCGTTTTACTGTGACGGGAGAAATTCCTGCATCAGATGCAAGAGAATCCATATTGAGAATTTGTCCGCTTCTGCCTGCTGCTAACCGCAAAAAACGTTCAAAGGTTTCAAGGTCACCAACATTAACAAGGCTTCTGACATCACGCTCAAGATAGCTTTGAGTATATTGGGCGTACCAGTTGGTCGGGTTTATGTTGCGGTCGTAAATCGGAGGATAGCCGCCACGGAAAATCTGTTCAAATGCAGAATCTGTATTATTGCTTCCGATAAGCGTTTCATTACTCAATTGAAAAAGGTCATGATTCACTTTTTCGTGAATTTCACGATAAGAAAGCGGTAATAATTTCAAGGTTGAACATCTTCCGGCGAGAGACTGACTGATAGCTTCCTGTAAATGAAAGTTCTGAGAACCGGAAAGAATAAATTCCCCCATTTTTCTATGTTCGTCAACCAGCGGCATGATGTAACTGAAAAGTTCAGGAACCCGCTGAACCTCATCAAGAATGACAGGCTTGGAGAATTGGGCTAAAAAACCGTTAGGATCTTCTATGGCAAATTGCCGTATATCCGGTCTTTCAAGATTCACATATATGTAATCAGGAAACAGTTCACGGCACAGTGTAGTTTTTCCGGACTGACGCGGTCCGGTAACCGCAACGACTGGATATTGAGTGGCTGCTTCTAATACGAGTTCTTTTATATGTCTTGTAATCATGATACACCTCTTGTTTTTCTTGTAAATATAACATCAAAAGTCAGAATTGCAAGATAAAGAACGAAAAAACAAGGCAATTTCTTTTTAATTCTAATATTGAAAGTTAGAATTGCAAGCAAACAACTCAGTGAGTATTGATTATCCTGATCAATGCGATCCTCTGCCGTACTTGGACAGACTTGGCTGAACTGCTGATCATTGCTGAAGTCTGGAGTATTTTTTTCGTTTGGGATATTTTCTTGCCAGCTGCGATCATCGCAGGTACAATCATAACCGTTTGGAACAGCTTCATTGTCTGGAAAGAAAGAAAACAGAACAACCATTTTCTACTTGAAAAAGCGTGGATCAGGCTTTGCGTTATACCGATGCATTTCCTGGTCGGAGGATTTTTTGTCGCCTTCTGGAAATTGATAGGGCAAATGTAAAATATCGGCAACGCACCCGTAATAGCGCAAGTTGGTGACAGGAACTGTCCTGCCGCGTTTTTATATTCAAGAACATAGGTCGGGGATTGTGGTATTTTCAGTTTGGAACAAACTATTTGAGATTTTTTCAAGGTTTAAGTATGGTCATTTTTAGTGTATTTGACTCGAACCTCCGACTATTGTTTTTGAGGATTTTATGCTCAAAAGTATGATTTTTGAGATTTTTTTCACACTTTTTCGTAAAGGTCTTTGCAAAGGTCGGCTGGGAAATTTTCTGTTTTTATGGCGAAAAACGGAGAATTTGGCTCTATTGTGCAGTGTGTTTCTGTAACTCTCTACTCTCTAAATTCTTACATAAAAACCAATACATAAAGGTCGCCGACCTTTACATAGCAGAGAATTTCCGGAGATTTCTATTCAAACACACGCTTTTGAGAGGCTATGTGGTTCTCTATGGAGAGAACTGCTACGGAATGAATTTGCTGTAAACCATTGAGGCACAGCCACAAATCACTATAAAAACAAAGAGTTCAATCATACTTGACTGAACTCTTGAGAAATTGTAGATGGTGGAGGTGTCCTCCTGTCATTGATGCTG
>JAZRSP010000156.1:0-3603 GCA_045651565.1 Victivallaceae bacterium
TGCTTGCTCCAATAACTCTTCGCTGGGAGAATTGGGGGCTGGTGCCGCAGAACTTTTTGACCCTGACTCGGTTGAAAGTATTGCCGAAGCGATGAAGAAAATTTTGACCGACAGCGATTACCAAAAGCAGTTGATTGCCAAAGGTAGAGAAAAATCTGCTAAATTCAGTTGGCAGAATACGGCTTTATCTTTGTGTGAAATTTATGAGGGGAAAAAGGCTCACGTCCTTGGAGTATCGTTCTATACCGGGACGATGAGTGAGGCGTTGGAGATAATTGATAGGGCGGTGCAGAGCAAGGAAAGTAAGCATATTGCTTTTATAAATGCCCATTGCCTGAATCTCGGTTGCAAAGATAAAAAGTATGCCGAAGTTTTAAATAAATGCAGTGCGGTTTTTGCCGATGGAATCGGGGCGAAAATCGGAGCGAAAATGTTGGGATATAGAGTTCAGGAGAATGTAAATGGTACAGATATGTTTCCACTTTTGGCACAGAAACCCTACAAAATATATCTTTTAGGCGGTGCAGAAGGGGTGGCAGCAAAGGCTCGTGAAAAGGCTTCGGCGATGAACGGCAAAGCAGAGTTTGTCGGTTGTGCGGACGGATTTTTCAAGGAAAAAAGCCAAGATGCGGTTTTTGCAGAACTTGCTGAATTGCAGCCGGATTTAATATTGGTTGCTATGGGCGTACCCAAGCAGGAGATGTGGATAAGTGAAAATTTGGAGAACTTGCCTGATTGCGTGGCAATCGGTGTCGGGGGATTATTAGACTTTGTTTCAGAGCGAATACCGAGAGCGCCTTTGTGGATGCGTAAGTGCAATATTGAGTGGTGTTTCAGGCTTTATTGTGAGCCTTTCAGGTTATTTAAGCGTTATATAATCGGAAATCCGTTGTTTATTTTACGGGTTTTTAATAGCAAAATTTGGAGGAAAAAATGAAAAAAATTTATTGCTTTTTAACAATTATTGTGACACTTGTGTATTTAAGTGGGTGTAGATCGGTATCGCCGTATTACTATGGTACAAACTGGTTGATTCGTGAAAATGATATTCCGCAATATTATTCAACATTTGACCTTTTCTATATCGGCAAAGCCCCGGCAGGTTACGGAGATACTCACGATATTCAATTTAATTGGACAAAAACCCATACCAATGATATTTTCGGTCGCGGAGTGAGAGTTTTTGCACCGGAAATTCAAAATCCGAATGTGGAAAATATTGCCGAAGCACTTGAATATTATCTCGATAATTTCCACAAAAGCGGACACCCGTTTGTCCTGCTTGCAGAGGGCAAAGCGGCAGATTTATTGTATCAGGCAATGCAGAAAGTCAGCGGAATTGAAACCAAAAACGGTTTCGTCGCAGCCTATTTGCCAGATATGCAGGTTAAAACAGTTAAAGAAATTGAAGACGATTTCTATTGGGAAGACTTGAAAACTGCCGTCGGAGCGGATGACTACGGAGTGATTATTACTTGGAAAAGTTGTATCAATAATGAGGAAATCCCCGAAGATGTTGCCAAAAAAGGCAATTACAATATCAACCCGCTAAATTGGAAACTTGACGGCACCGTCGGTGAGGCAAAAGATAATATCAAGGCAGTTTTTTACATGCCTGAACACAAAAATATTTTTTGGCGCAAGGTCGAAGTTGAGAATTTCTGTGGTGCAGTTATCAATGAAGAACGGGGAGTGTTGGAAATTACTTGTCCGGTAGTGCTGCTTCATATTGATAATGGACAATATACTAATAATTGTATCTCGATTTTTGCTGCGAATATTGTTGCTAATGCGAAAAATCGTGTCAGAGCCATGGGGAAAGATAGAGAGTGGAGATAAAAATGGGATTTTTTGATTATCTGCCGGCTTATGTTTTGAATCATTCGCCGAAAATTATTGTCGCGTTTGAAATGGATTTTTTGCGGAATTTGTCAGCTTTTCAGAAATCTCTCGGTAGGGGAGAGAAGTTCACTATGCTTCTGCAACTTGGCTGGTCGGCGGAATTGCCGGAGGTTGCATTAGAGTTGCAGCAACGCTTGAATGAGGTAAAAAATGCCTTCCCCGAAGCAAGGTTTGTTGTTTTGGCAAACTCGGCAAAAGAGGTGGAGATAATCAAAAGTTTTTCAGAGGTCTATTTGGCACAGCACAATGCTTTTTTAGACCCCAAACGATATGTTTTAGCACAAAAAAAAGATAGAAGATTTGATGCACTTTATATTGCCAGAATTACTCCATTCAAGCGGCATCACCTCGCACAAAAAATTGAAAAATTACATTTAATTGGCAGTTATTCAGAAAAAGAGAAGTTGTATTTTGAGGAAACCATTCAAAAATTCCCCCATGCTGCTTGGAGTAAAAAAGTGCCGTCATTTCTGATTGGGAAAAAAATTACCGAAGCTGCCTGCGGTTTGGCATTGTCTGCTATTGAGGGAGCGATGTTCTCCTGCGGCGAATATACTCTCTGCGGGTTGCCGGTGGTAAATAGTCATAATTTAGGCGGTCGTGACACTTTGCTCCCCAAATTCGCTGTCCGTTATGCGGTGGATACGGCTGAAAGTGTTGCCGAAAATGTGGAATTTTGGGTGCAAAATCCGATTGACCCACAGGAAATTCGCAATGGCTTTTTGAAATTGGCAAATCCACAGAAAGAACTTGTTCAGGATTTGGTCAATACTATTGCCGGTAAAAAAGTTCACTTGCCTCATAAACTTAATATCAGATGTCGTATTTTGCCGCATGCGAAACTTTTAAATGGTATTCGTAAGCAAAATTAAGTTTAAATATTGTATTTATAAAAAAAGGGTTTATTTATGAAAAAAAATTTGTTTTGTTTGTTGATATTATTGAATTTCGTTTTATTCGGAGAGGAAAATCATGAGTGTACCAGTTGGATGGTATTCTCGGATTTAACACAAAATAATACCAATATCCTGCACAAAAATCGTGATAACAGCCGCCAAAAAGTCAATGCCGTAATAAGTTCGCCTAAATCAAAACGCAAATGGGTCGGCGTGGGAAATTCTAAACATAGTTGGCCGACTATGGGGGTGAATGAGTCAGGCTTGGCAGTTGCGGTCAATAGCGGTGAGAAAACCGATTATCACAGCACTAACCCCAAAGGGAAAAATACTGTCAGAATCTGCGGGGAGATTTTGGGAAATTGCGATACCGCCAGTGAAGCGGTTGAGATGTTAAAAACTTTTATTGCCCAAAAAGACTATAATCATCGCAAAAGCGGTTCGATTTTCTTATTTATGGATACCCGTGAAGGCTATATTTGCGAAGTTACCGCTCATCATGTGGCAGTTAGAAGTTATGACAAAGGCTACCTCTGCCGAGCAAATAGATGGCGCTTCCCTGAAATGCATGTATTCAGCAATACTCCTGTATCAGAAGTTATTGGCAGCAGTTTGAGAGAAAGCATTGTTACAACGACATTAAGAACTATTATCAGACAAAACAGAAAAATCGGGGTTGATGATATTATCAAAATTGCTCGTGATTCCAAATTGTATATCCCCAAAAAAAGCAAGTCGGCAGTTTGCGGATCGAAAACTCTTTCTGCTTTGACCATGGTGATAGATAAGAAGTCGGAGGCCAAGC
>JAZRSP010000157.1:0-1489 GCA_045651565.1 Victivallaceae bacterium
GCTATGGCCGCTGCTAAAGCCCTATACGAAATTCCTAATTTGGAACTGGAAGAAATTGCTAAGCGTGCTATGAAAATTGCCGGCGACATAGATGTTTATACTAACCACAATGTAATTATTGAAAGAATTTGCAATGACTAATTTCAGCCCCCGAGAAATTGTTTCAGAACTGGATAAATATATTATTGCTCAAACTGATGCCAAAAAAGCAGTTGCCGTTGCTTTGCGAAACCGCTGGCGCCGTATGCAACTGCCTGAAAAATTACGTGAAGAAATTGTACCTAAAAATATTTTAATGGTTGGTCCTACCGGAGTTGGTAAAACCGAAATATCTCGCCGTCTGGCAAAATTGGCCAAAGCACCTTTTATTAAGGTAGAAGCAACTAAATTTACCGAAATCGGTTATGTTGGACGAGATGTTGAAAGTATTATTCGTGACTTAGTAGAAATTTCTCTACATAACACACGCAAAACCATGCGTAAAAAAGTTGCAAGCAAAGCAACCGATGGGGCAGAAGAGCGTCTTCTTGAAGCACTTGTCGGCACTAATGCCGGAGAAGAAACCAAACAAAAATTCCGCCAACTTTTGCGAGAAAACCAACTTGATGATCGGGAAATTGAGATATCTTTGCTTGACAACGGCAACTCTTCTATGCCGACTATTGATATCCCCGGAATGCCCGGCGCCTCTATGGGAATGATTAGTTTAGGCGATTTACTCGGCAACAGTTCTCAAAAATATAAAACTCGCAAACTCAAACTGGCCGATGCTAAAAAGATTCTGATTGACGAGGAATCTGATAAACTTTTAGACAACGAAACCATTACTGCAGAAGCAATTAAATCTGTAGAAAATGACGGTATCGTATTTATTGATGAAATTGATAAAATAACCGGAAAATCAGAAGGCGGAAGAGCCGATGTATCTCGTGAAGGAGTGCAAAGAGATTTGCTCCCTCTGATTGAAGGAACAACCGTAAGTACCAAATATGGCATGGTAAAAACTGACCATATTCTATTTATATGTTCAGGTGCTTTCCATTTAGCCAAACCATCGGATTTACTGCCCGAATTGCAAGGCCGTTTACCGATTAGAGTTGAGCTCCAAGCCCTCAATCATAATGATTTTGTTCGTATCTTGACTGAACCGGAAGCTAACCTCATTGAACAATATATTGCCTTGCTTGCTACAGAGAATTTCACTCTTAAATTTGAACCGCAAGCCATTGAAAAAATTGCAGATATTGCCGTAGAAATCAATGAAAATGTAGAAAACATCGGTGCCAGACGTCTGCATACGGTTTTAGAGATATTACTTGAAGATATAAGCTTTAAGGCTACCGACTGTAGCGGACAAGAAACTATCATTACTGCCCAAATGGTTGAAGAAAAATTAGGTAAATATACTCAATCAACAGATCTGTCAAAGTTCATTCTCTAATGGCATTCGGAATATATATTCATTGGCCTTTTTGCCGGAGCAAATGTC
>JAZRSP010000158.1:0-7267 GCA_045651565.1 Victivallaceae bacterium
CAAAAGATAAAGCAGCCTATATCGCCAATTTGCAGAAAAAAGCCGGTAATGGGGATAGGACGGCTCTGTTTTTGACGGGATATCTGCAATTTCCACCGGACTGGGAAGTTATGAAAAAAGCAAGCTCTAATGGTGATCCTGAACTTTATTACAATTATATCTGTGCCTTGAAGTTGGATTTGGGGATTTCTCCGGCACAAGACCGCAACTTTCATCAGCTATGTTATCGTGGACGCAAGATGAATTATGCTCCGATTCTGAACCGGCTTGCCATTACTTATCTCTGCGGGATCGGCTGTAAGCAGAACGTAAAACTGGCAAAAAAGTATTTTTCGCAAGCCGCAGAACTTGGCTCTGCCGAGGCGGCAGATAATCTTGATTATATTGAATTCAAGGATTTGGATTTCTGGACGGAGCAAAAACATAGATGCATGCACTCTTCTGAATTGAAAGAAGTTGTATTACTCGACCTGTATTCTATCCGGACTTTCGGAATCACTCATCCGGGGAAAACGACATTGCGAGTTGTTACAGATAATAAAGAATAAAAATAACCGATAATAAGGAATAAAAGGTATATGTCTCAAAATTTGAAAATACCTGAAGTAACTATTGATGAAGCAAAAATGATCATCAAAGCTCTTGCTTCAACTCAAAGTGTTCTGCTGCTTTCGCCTCCGGGCGTTGGCAAATCAGATCTGGTGCAGCAAGTCGCCGCGGAAAACGGTTTGGAATGTAAATCTCTGCTTGGTACGCAGATCGCTCCGGAAGATGTCAGCGGAATTCCAAGAATTATCGGCGAACGCTCCGTCTTTTGTCCACCCCGGGTACTTCTGCCGGAAAAGGATGAAAAGTTCTGTTTGTTTCTGGATGAGTTGCCCGCCTGTACTCCCGATATTCAGAAGGCATTTTATTCTCTGCTTCTGGAACGGCGGGTCGGGGAATATAAGCTTCCGGAAGGAACTTGGGTCGTTGCCGCAGGGAATCGGGCGGAAGATAACGCTCTGGTCAAAAGTATGTCGGCAGCATTGGTCAACCGGGTAACGATCCTGCGGATCAAGGTTGATTATCAGCTGTGGCTCAACTGGGCAAAAAAACATGATGTCCGCAACGAAATTACAGATTTTATTGCCTCAAATCCTGAAGCTCTCCAGCGGGCTCCCACAATGAAATCTGCTCCGTTTTCCACCCCGCGGTCATGGACAACGCTTTCAGGAGCAATGACCCGGCTGGAAAAGGCAGGTAAATTGACTGACCGGATAAAAACCGCTCTACTTTACGGCAGTGTTTCCTGTGAGGATGCGAATATGTTTTTGAATGAAAGGTATTCTTCATGGAACACGGCAAAACTTACAATTTCTGAAGCAAAAGCAGTTGTTACAGAATTGGCAGAACAGCACAGCGTCATTTTGCTTTCTGCCCCCGGTGTGGGAAAGTCAGAAGCGATAAAACAATGTGCGGATGCTGCCAATCTGGAATGTAAATCACTTTTGGGTACGCAAATCGCTCCGGAAGATGTCAGCGGGATCCCCCGGATCATCGGGGAACGGTCGGTCTTTTGTCCGCCCCGGGTGCTTTTACCGGAAAAAGATGAAAAGTTCTGTTTGTTCCTGGATGAGTTGCCCGCCTGTACTCCAGATATACAGAAGGCATTTTATTCTCTGCTGCTGGAACGGCGGGTCGGGGAATATAAACTTCCTGCGGGCACCTGGGTCGTTGCTGCAGGGAACCGGGCGGAAGATCAGGCACTGGTAAAAGAGGTTTCTTCCGCTTTGATCAACCGCCTGATCATGCTTAATCTTGAAGTGGATGCCGAGGAGTGGCTTCAATGGGCAAAAACAAATCATATACGGCAGGATGTTATTTCTTATATTCAATTTTGCCGGGAAGGTTTGCAGCGAGCGATCCCCAGAGTGATCGCTCCATTTTCCACCCCGCGCGCCTGGGCAAATCTTTCACGGGCGATTGATTTGCTGGAAGACGGTCAGGGAGGCAAAGCGGATTATCATTTGGTTGAAGCTCTTGCTTATGGCAATCTTTCCCCACAGGATGCAGCCGTTTTTATTGATTTCTGGGCGTTCAATCTGGAAGACATTGATAATCCCCTTGAATATATATACCATCCTGAGAAAATAAATTACAGCAACGATGACCGGGCAGTGATGACCCATTATTATGTGATGCAAAGTATCCGTAATGCAGCAGTATCCCGTTCCAGTACATGGTATAAGTCCATACGGGAGATTCCGCAGAAATATTTTATACCCTTCTTCAAGCGTCTTACTCCGGAAGATTGCAATGTGCTGCTGGTTGATGCGGTATATGATTGGAAGAATATTGCCGGTGAAGATTTTATTGTAAAGATTTTACAGCAATTGACCGGGGTAAAATAATGGAAAAGCGTTTGAAATTTGCATTGCAAATATTGAGGATTTGCTGTCCGCATTTTACCCACCTGCTTTCTGTGTGTGACATCCGGTTTGACAGCCGGATCAAAACTGCCGGAATTTTTCCATCCGGTATTGTTGTGCTTTCTCCGGAGTATTGTGCGACGCTTTCCGTTCCGGGTATTGCCTATGTCATCGGGCATGAACTGTATCATTTTCAATACAGGATTTTTGACCGTATCACAGATAAAAAACAACATTATCTTGCCAATGTAGCTCACGATATCATTGTGAATGACAAGATGGATCTGCACTTCCTGCATAATGGGATGGAAAATCAAACCCCGCCGGGGCTTTTCCGTTGGATGGATTTTTATCATGAAGTCAAAAAAACATATCCGAAACTCAAGAAAAATGTGGGCGAAAATTATTCTTTGGAAACATTGATGGTCATGCTGGAAAAAAGTTCCGTCCAATTACCACCAAGTCCATTTTGTATTGACAAAAGGAAAAAACGCAAAAAACTTCACCCGTGGCAGGAGGAGTTGGATAAACATTTTACTTCTGAAGAGGAAGCTGATAATGACTGGCAGGATATTTCCGGCGGTTTGCCGGAGATATTTTCAGAAGAACAGGAACGTGAATTTTTTCCGGAAGAATCTTCCATGGCACGAAATCAGCGTAAGCAAAAAATTTTACAAGCAACAGAGGATACACGGAGAAAAGAAAAAAGCACCTTGATCGTTAAAAAAATAATTGAGGATCGTGGATTTCATCAAGGCAGCTATGCCGGAAATTTACAAAATATTGTAAAAAGTCTTGCATCAAATTTTCTTCCGGATTGGCAGGATGCCTTGCAGAATATGCTTGACAGTGTCAGTATTCCGGCAGAAAGAAGCTGGTCAAGAGCATCCCGTAGAAATTACGAGAACAGCGATATTGTTATGCCGGGGAAAAAACGCTCTGCCGAAGGCTCTACAGTCAACATCATCTTGGATACGAGTGGTTCTATGTCAAGCAGTTTCAGTGAATTGCTCGGTGTGATCGGTAATTTCTGCAGTGCCAACAATGTTGGAAAAGTCCGTATGATGCAGTGCGATACCTTTGTCACCGCAGATGAATTTTTATCGCCGGAAGATTTGAGTGAGTATGAAATAAAGGGATGGGGCGGAAGTGATATGTCTCCTGCGATGCGGAAGTTGGAAGAAGAAAAAAATGAATATCCGGTCATTGTTATCACCGATGGTTGGATCAATTATCCGAGTAAGGTTTCATACCCTGTCCTCTGGGGGATACTCTGCAGTCACATAGACAACCATATCTCCTTTTCTCCTCCGTATGGAAGAGTAACTAAAATCGTATTGAATAACTGGTGGTAAAATGAAATTGATTGAAGAACTTTGCAAGAGTATTTATCTGACGAAAAAACAATTAAAGAAATTGCATGACGCTGGTTTTATTTCTGAAAGATTTTTTAAGTTCGGGTCTCGTTATTCGGATTACGATCTCTATGATGTCGATCCGGCTGATTATTACGATGAACAAGGGCGTGGACATCATGTAATTGAAGGCGTCGGAGAAGTTTGGGTCACAGATGGAGACTGGGAGTGCGGTTGGGATTGGGATTATTATTATGATGATTCTGACTGGTGGTGGGATGAACCAAGTCAAAAAGAGGAAGATGCTGATGTTCCCAGCATGAGAAAAGCTCCCACTAAAAAAGGGAAACCGAAACAGCGTTTATTTGAAGGGAAACAGCCGCAAAAACTTACGGCTCCGGAACTGAATATCCGTCTGCCGGAATTTTTCTTTGAGGATACAAAAGATGGCAAGATCGGCAACGGAAGATTATTTCAACTTATTGCAACGCTTGCTGCTGTTTATCAGGTATCCGGAAATAAATTTGATTCAGAAAAAGCCATACGCCATTTTTCCATTCCGGGTTCAGGTATTGACAGGTGGAATGTGTTTGGTGATTGTTATAAGTTTTTGGAAGATTTGCCGGATAGTGAGTTGACTTTACTTTTGATCAAAGTTTTGAATTGCGATGCAAAATTTGCCGGAAAAACATGTGATTTCTTCAATAACTTTGTTGAGGATATCTTTGTTCCCTTATGTAAGGATGATCCTCTGTGGGAGAAAGGATGCTTTTTACCGTATCAGGGACCGGCAGTCAAAACAGCAGAAGTTATATTAAATGAAGTGGAGCAAATTACTTTTGCATCCGGTAAATATGGTTGGATCCTGAAACATAAAAATATTGACTTTCTGTATCGGGTACACCTCTTGCGGAACAAATTGGCGCATCTTGCTTTCGGAATAATGATCCAGCATGGTATTCTTTTTCCGGCAACGACTGACGCAGAAGGCAAAAAGACTCCGGAATATATCAACATCTTTAACAGTTGCCGTATTGAAGAGCCGGAACTTATCCGGAGTTATATCTCTGCCGGGATTCATCGTATAAAGGAATATACCCAACGCTTGAAAACTTTACTTGCTTCACCAGATTTTATGATAAGTGCCCCTCAGACAAAGACAAAAAATAAATTGCAAATCAAAAAACTGCTTCGTACTGCGGGTGGATGTAAATGGGATCTGCTGACAGGAAGCGAATGGGCAAAACTTTTAACCTGCTGCCCTGATTTTTCCCGTAAATGCAGTAAATGGGAAGAATTCACCGGGGAGGATTGGAGTCTGCTGCTGATAAATCAACCTCTGTTTGCAGATAAATGTGACTGGGAAAAACTTAACAGCAGAGATTGGTTCGGATTGTTACACTTTCAGCGACAATTCTCGGATAGATGCGATTGGGAAAAATTTGACAAAGATGAATTGGCAAGATTATTAACAGAACAACTGGAATCTATAAAAAAGGGTGATTCGGGGAAATAATGTAATTTTGAAAAATATTTGATTTTTTCTGTCATTTTTTGAAAAAGAACCTCCCATTTATGGCATAACAATATCAAGGAGGTTTACGATGGATGAAGAAAAAGCAATTGACCATTTTGATGAACAGTATGCTTTTTTGAGCAATTTTTATCCTTGTGATATTCTTTACAGAGATGTGACTTTTCCAGCTTTGGAAAATGCTTATCAGGCTGCTAAATATGCCGGAGAGGATTGGGCAGAGGTCTTTCTGCAATTCGCTCAAATGACACCGGGCAAGGCAAAACGGAAAGGACGGAAACTTGCCTTGCGGGAGGATTGGGATAAAATCAAACTTGAAGTCATGGAAGAGTTACTTCGCATCAAGTTTTCTCAAGTTGATTTAAAACGTTTATTGCTTATCACCGGGGAACTGGAATTGATGGAAGGGAATCACTGGCATGATAACTTCTGGGGTAGCTGTTCTTGCGAAAAATGTGGTAACAAGGGGCTGAATCATCTGGGAAAACTCCTGATGAAATTGCGTTCTGAATATAAAAATTCTGAAAATGTTTGATTTTTCTGTCATTTTTTGCAATAGCTCCCTCCTTTATATGGCGTAACAACACCAGGGAGGTTTACGATGAATGAAGAAAAAGCAATTTGACTGTCGGGGGCGTTCTGGGCTGTGCAACCGTGATCGTCGGTGCATTTGCAGTGCCGGTCGTTGGACCGTTTGTGGGAACATTTTTGTTTATCGGCGGTATGCTTGGCGGAGCATTCGCCGGAGGAAATGCGGGACTCAAAATCGCAGAAAAAGTGAATCATAAAGAGAAAGATCAAAAGGTGTAATTTATGGATAAATATTATGATAACGGTCGTCCGGAAACCGTAACCGGAGATTTTGGTACAGCGTGGATCACTACGCAGGATAATGATGATGAAACCATGAAAATGGTGCGGGCGGTGATGAATTCATCTCTGTCAGAAAATACCAAAGTTGTCATTATGCCGGATTGTCATGTCGGCAAAGGTTGCGTGGTTGGTTTCACCCAGAAAATCAATGAAGCTGATCCCCGTATCTCTCCTGATATTATCGGAGTGGATATTGGTTGCAACATCACTTCCATGAAGTTCAAAGCGAATCCGGCTTTTATGGAAAGCGAAGAAACGCTTGCTCAACTGGACGCCTTTGCCCGTGCCAATATCGGTATCGGCATTGCCGCTTACGCAGAAGGTGGACTTTCAGCTCGTGAAAAAAGCATGATTTCAAAAGATGATCTTAAAGCATTTGCCGATGCTGAAAAATTGCTGAAAGAAGATATGCCCAATCCCAGAGAAAAGGTGACTTCTCCCAGCATTGAGCATCAGTTGAAATCGGTGGGTTCGGGAAATCACTTTATCGAACTTGGTAAAGATCCGGAAGATGGCTTTTATTGGCTGACCGTTCACAGTGGTTCCCGTTATTTCGGGCAGCGGGTCTGTCATTATTACAAGTATCATGCCGTCCGGAGTTGTGAAGACAATAAGGCTCGGGACTACAAGTATCTTGATGGCAGTACGCCCTATATGGAACGCTATCTTACTTGTGTGGATGCCTGTCAGCGTTTCTCCAGACTGAATCATCAGTTGATTTTGAACAAGCTCGGTGAATTTGTCATCAGAGGTTTTTCCGGCAAGCCGCTGGATTACATCGGCACGATGCACAATTATATTGATTTGGAACACAGGATCGTTCGCAAAGGTTCGGTCAGTGCCCAGGCGGAAGAGCGGTTGCTGATTCCATTCAATATGCGTGACGGAGTGGCGGTTTGTGAGGCAAAAGGTAATCCGGAATGGAATTTTTCTGCTCCGCATGGTGCAGGAAGATGTCTTTCCCGGGCAGAGGCAAAATTGCTTTTGAATGCCGCCGCAGCAGCAGAGGATTTGAAACAGCACAAGGTGTTCTCCACTTCGGTTGAGTACAGCGTGGATGAAACGCCGGATGCTTACAAGCCGATGGTACAGAT
>JAZRSP010000159.1:0-1889 GCA_045651565.1 Victivallaceae bacterium
TCACTATTCCACAAGCATTTTACAAAGTCATTTATGACCTGACTCCGCCGCAGAAAATGATTGGCTTCATCATTCCACACTGTTCCTCCGATCAACCATTGCAAGTATTTGCCGTCAGCGTTGACGAAGTTGAAAAGCAAACCGGACTTGATTTCTTCTCCCAACTCCCGGATGACCTAGAAGAAAGGCTGGAAGCAAAAACAGAAAGTGAAACTTTGTATTTTATTAATAACAAAAAGTTATTTTATCATTGGAGA
Source organism: Victivallaceae bacterium (assembly GCA_045651565.1). Lineage (GTDB taxonomy): Bacteria > Verrucomicrobiota > Lentisphaeria > Victivallales > Victivallaceae > RGIG5270. The sequence goes on from JAZRSP010000159.1 coordinate 258, forward strand.
TACTGTTTTTGCATATTAAAGTAAACATTCATACAGTTTTGAGCTAATGCCGGTAACATAGAGTCTGGCAGTAGAGCGATCTGACCTAAATGCGTTCTCCAAAAATTTTGCATATCTTCAATAAATTGATCAAAAAAATTCTTTGCATCTTCTGGTATCATATTGTTTTTAAGCATTTCATTTTTCATCTTTGAATGAAAATTAAGTATTCCAAGCAATCTCAATAGTTTAATAACATTTTTCCGTAAATGATCTATTGATTGGCTGTTAGCAAAATTTTCAACACATAACTCATTTAGCATATTATTCGATCTAATAGGTAAAAAGACAGGAGTGCACTCCGTTTTATGAATCAAATCGTATCCATAGATTTTATATATAGGGTCTCCTTGGTAATCATCGTCCAATAAAACAATATAAGATACCAAGCTAAATAATTCTACCGAAACAAATAAGCGTTTGCCATCATCAGAAGTATTGATTGCAAGACTGTGGTATACACCGGGCAAATCGTATGAAAACAGATTTTGCTCACCACAGAAAAAGAATACATTGTGTACTTGTGATTTCTCGCTCAATAACCTCACAATAGGTTGACGGTTAAATTTAGTTTTATGAAAACAAGCATACATAAAAGCTATTTTCAAAATGGCCAGGAAAAAATCATTTCCTCCAAAATGTATTCCGATATTCATTTTGTTGTCATATTCAGGTTCAATAGACATTTCAGCAAATGACATGTCTTTTATCTGCGATAATACTTTTGGGATAAAATCTTTATAATCAACTCCAGCTTCTTCCAGCACAGATTTGTTTTGAGCAATAAATTTAGGAACTTCTGTTAAAAGCAATTTTTTATTTGGAGGCGCAGAAAAGTGTAAAATCTTTTTTCCATTAATATCTTCTCTGAATTCTGCAACAATGTCATCGTATTCAGGAATACCGCCATGCTTTAAAAGACATTTTCTACCATTGGATTTAGCCTCTACCGGGGCATAATAATTACCCCTTTCTTTTTCCAACGCAAAAAGATTTATAAGCCACGCAAATGATTTTTGCAATTCCGCATCAATATGTTCTCCAAGCAGGCTATTACACTTCGAACAAATAAGAGCTTGAGACTTCAAGGTACCACAAAGAACATTGGGAATAATATGCTCTTCCGAAAGTTTTTCATATTCTTGATTGCAAAATACGCATTTCATAAAGTTTTTCCTTATACAGAAAAAGTCGCCAGTATATCCATCATCACTGACTGCATCGGTAATATATCGCAAACAGATATAATTTTCAAACATTATATCTGTTTATAACTTATGAAACTTACAATTTTATTCTTCTTGCGGCTGCGCAAAGCAGTCACTTTTTTGCTTGCCTCTTTCCTTGCGGAAGAATAAAATCTTCTGGAAAGGATGAACTTATGGAGCAAAAAAAATTGGTGGTTCTGCTGACAATACGGGCTCAGCAGAAAAATGGTACGCAAACGCCGACCGAGTGGACAGGAATTTTTGTTCAAAGTACGGACAAACTCAATGACACAGAAAAAAGAGTTTTTGAAGAGGTGCAGGAAACTTTGGAGATTGTTTCCTGCGGATGCGTGACCGGTATCCCGCAGCACAACTTTTCCTGGCA
>JAZRSP010000160.1:0-8294 GCA_045651565.1 Victivallaceae bacterium
AATCACATTTCCGCCATGACCGGAAATTTTTGCTCCCATTGCATTGAGCAAATCAGCCAAGTCAACTACATGCGGTTCGCAGGCGGCATTGTACAAAATGGTAGTGCCTTTGGCTAAAACTGCCGCCATAAGAATCTGTTCAGTTGCAGTGACACTTGCTTCATCGAGGAAAAGTTCACGCCCGACCAAACCGTTTTCGGCGGTGAAAGCGTAAAAATTTTCTTTGTCGATTGAAGCACCTAACGTTTTTAAACCATAGATATGTCCATCTAAACGGCGACGACCGATTCCATCGCCGCCCGGTTGAGAAAGGGTTGCTTTGCCGAATCTGGCGAGCAACGGAGCGGCAAAAAGGATTGATGTGCGATTTTTGTCGCAGAGTTCCTTGGAAATTTCATTCTTGTTGACCTTGGCACCAGAAATACTTAATGTGTTATTATTAAAATCATATTCTGCCCCCAGATATTGGGCAATATCCAGCATTGTCCTGACATCCAGAATATCAGGAATATTGTGGAGAATTACCTCATCATCAGTCAATAAGGTTGCTGCAATCATCGGAAGTGCTGCATTTTTGTTTCCGCTTACGCGGACACTTCCCTTTAACTCTGAACCGCCTTCAATTTTTACCGAATTCATACACTTTTCCCAGTCTTTTTTTTAGTTGGCAACGATATTTACCAAGCGTCCGGGAACGCAGATGACTTTGCGGACAGTTTTGCCGGCGATTGCCTCTGCAACTGTCGGATCAGCCAAAGCAACTTTTTCCATTTCAGCAGCGGTCAAGTTAGCCCCCATCATCAAGCGTGCTTTTGCTTTTCCGCAGACTTGAACGAGAATTTCAATTTCGTCGATAACGAGATATTTTTCATCAAATTCCGGCCATTTTTCATAAGCAATAGTATCGTTGTGTCCTAAAATTTCCCACAACTCTTCACCGGCGTGCGGAGCGAAGCAGCTTAAAAGTTTAACATAGGCTTCAGCCATTTCACGGGGCAATTCTTTGGCATTTACATACTCATTAACGAAAACCATCATCTGGCTGATAGCAGTATTGAAGTTCAATGTTTCAAGGTCTTCAGTAACCTTTTTGATTGTTGCATGGAGCAAGCGGAGTTCTTCTTTGGTAAGTTCTCTGTCAATAATTTCTGCTTCGCTGATCATGCGGAATGAGCGTTTAATAAAGCGGAATACACCCTCAACACCTTTGGTATTCCAGGGTTTAACTGCTTCCAAGGGTCCCATAAACATTTCATAAAGACGCATTGAGTCTGCACCGAATTCGCTGATAACATCGTCAGGATTAACCACGTTGCGCAAAGACTTGGACATTTTCGCCGGGAATTCAGTCAATTCCTCTTTGGTATCTTTGTGGAGAGGTTTGCCGTCAACAAATTCAACCTGGTCGGTCGGAATCAAAATTCCACGTGCATCTTTGTAAGAAATACCCAAAATCATACCCTGATTAAGCAGGCGTTTGAAAGGTTCTTTGGTTGAAACCAAGCCCAAATCGTAGAGGACTTTGTGCCAGAATCGAGCATAGAGCAAGTGCAATACCGCATGTTCTGCTCCGCCGACATACAAGTCAACCGGCATCCAGTAGCGTTCTTTTGTCAAATCCCATGCTGCATCGTCGTTGCAGGGGTCAATATAACGCAAGTAATACCAGCAAGAACCTGCCCATTGCGGCATGGTATTGGTTTCACGCAAGCCTTTGCGGCCGTCTTTATTGACATAGTTGAGCCACTGTTTTGCTTTGCTCAAAGGCGGTTGACCGTCGCTGCTGGGTTTGAAGTCTTCCATTTCAGGCGGGCAAACTGGCAGTTCACTCTCATCTACCAATTCGATTGAACCGTCTTCATAATGGATAATCGGGAACGGCTCACCCCAGTAACGCTGACGGCTGAAAAGCCAGTCGCGGAGTTTATATTTAACTGCAACTTTGCCCAAGTTGCGTTCAGCGAGCCATTGAGCAGCAGTTTTCTTGGATTCTTCGACATTAAGACCATTCAAGTCTAAACCGTCATTATTGGCACTATTGATCATTTTTCCGTCGCCGGTGTAGCAGACTTTGCCAGCCAAAATGCCTTCGACATCGACGCCTTCTTCGGTCGGCTCCATAATGCACTTGATCGGCAAACCGAACTTCTGTGCAAACTCGAAGTCACGGGTATCGTGTGCAGGAACTGCCATAATTGCGCCGGTTCCGTATGAACTTAAAACATAGTCGGCAATCCAAATCGGAATTTGGGAGTTATTGACCGGATTAATTGCATAAGCACCGGTGAAAACTCCGGTTTTGGTGGTTGCAAGTTCAGTACGGTCGAGTTCACTTTTCTGTGAAGCTTCGTACTGATATTTTTTGACCGCTTCCATTTGTTCGGGAGTAGTGATTTTTTCAACAAGGGCGTGTTCCGGAGAAAGCACCATGTAGGTTGCTCCGAAAAGTGTATCGCAACGGGTGGTATAAACTGTAATTTTTTCGCCGCAAGTGGTGGTGAAAATTACTTCTGCACCGGTTGATTTGCCGATCCAGTTGCGCTGCATTTCTTTGATACCTTCTGGCCAATCGAGGTCATCTAAGTCATTAAGCAAACGCTCTGCATATTCTGTAATTTTGAGCATCCACTGTTTCATCGGGCGTTTTTCAACAGGGTGATTTCCACGCTCTGAACGGCCGTTGATAACTTCCTCATTAGCAAGAACTGTACCCAATGCCGGACACCAGTTTACGGCTACTTCATCCAAATAAGCCAAGCCCTTTTTGTGAAGCTGCATAAAAATCCATTGAGTCCACTTGAAATATTTGCTGTCGGTGGTATTGATTTCACGATCCCAGTCGTAACTGAAACCCAATGCCTGAATTTGACGGCGGAAATTATTTACATTTTTTTCGGTGGTAATCGAGGGGTGAGTTCCGGTTTCAACTGCGTACTGCTCCGCCGGAAGTCCGAATGCATCCCAGCCCATCGGGTGCAGAACATTGTAACCTCGCATGCGTTTATAGCGGCAAAGAATGTCTGTTGCGGTATATCCTTCGGGGTGTCCGACATGCAAACCGGCTCCGGAGGGGTAGGGGAACATATCCAAAACATAATACTTCGGTTTGTCAGAAAAATCTACGGCTTTGAAAGTTTTGTTTTCAAGCCAATACTTCTGCCATTTTTTCTCAATTTCACTAAAATTGTATTCAGCCATTTTTTTCTTCCTTTTACATTATATTAATATTAATAAATACATACTTCAAAAAGTAATATACAATGAAGTATGTTTTATTCAAGTTATTTAATGAAAAAAAAGCTAATTTTTAATGAAACAGATTCGATTAATGCTTTGTTTGAAAGTTTCGTGACCATCTAAAATGTCAATTTGGATACGCAAAAAGAGCAGTTTTATGCCTTGGAGTTCAACTTTCGGGATACGCACGGCATCTTTTTCGGTAGTAATAATATACTTTGCACCGGCATCTTTGGCTTCTTTGACGAAATCGCTGATTTCCTCTTTTGTGTAGGCGTGGTGGTCGGCATAGTGAGTTTTTAATACGAGGTCGGCACCGTGTTTTTCCAAAAATCCCTCAAAGCTTTTCGGTTGAGCGATAGCGGAGATTGCGGCAACTTTGGTATTTTTCAGGTCTTCAAGAGGATATTTTTCTCCACGATTAAAGACATTTTCCAAGTATTGCGGTTTGTGGCAGCATTCGATGATTTTAGCGCGCTTGTTGTATAACTTCAAAAACTTACGCAAATATCTGTACTTGTGACTGCCGTCGGATTTTGTTAAAAAAATGTAATCCGCACGGGCAATATTTTTTATCGGTTCACGCAAAATACCTCTCGGTAGAACATGGCTATTGCCGAATGGGTCGGTCGAGTCAACCAAAACAATATTAATATGCGGTCTTAAACGCAAGTATTGAAATCCGTCGTCCAAAATTAAAACGTCGGTATTGAGTTCATTGATTGCATAGATTCCGGATTTGACACGGTCTTTGTCCACCAAAACTGCCACGTTCGGCAAATTCGAAGCAAGCATAAATGGTTCATCTCCTGCCTCCTGGGCGGTATATTTGCCCATTGACTTACCGTCGGAAACAATGGTCGGTTCGAGTTCAAATTTTTTATTTGAGAAACGCTTTGCGATTTTTTCCCAGAAAGTGAGAGATTTTCTGCGGTATCCTCTGCTCAAAATAGCAACTTTTCGCCCTTGCTCTGCCAGACTACGGGCAAAAACCTCCACCACCGGAGTTTTGCCGGTTCCGCCGCAGCTTATATTGCCGATACTTATTACCAAACATCCCAGCGCACGATTTCGGATAATCCGCTTGTCGTACATCCAAATTCTAATCTGTATAGCCATGCGGTAAAAGCGTGAAGCCACAAAAAGAAAGCCCAAAAGAAACTTCTCAAAATTTGTCGGGTTATGCTTATTGATAAGTTTCAAAAAATACTGTTCTAAATTTTCAGCTTTTAATTGTTTCAACATCTCTTATAAATCCAGGTTTTAATAAACTTTCTTTGCTTTTAAAATACAACAAAAATTGGAGATTTCAAGATTTTTTCCGAAATTATTAAAAAAAATCAAAAAAAAATCGTGATTTTTCAAAAAAAACTTTGATTTTTTTGCAGATGATATTATATTTTGATATGTGCAATTATTTTTTAATTTTTATGGAGGATAAAAAATGAGTAAAAATCCGAAGTTGACAATCCTTTTTGAAAAGATGAGAGGACGGGTTTTTGAATTAGACAAAGATGTCATGACAGCCGGTCGTCGTGAAGGTGTGGATATCGTGATCAAAGAAGGTTCTTTGAGTTCTCACCATTGTGATTTTATTCGTACTGAAAGCGGTTCATATATTTTGCGCGATAATAACAGTACAAACGGCACCAGAGTTAATAATGAGCCGATTACTGAACGCGAATTGCAGAACTCTGATATTATTCAGCTCGGTGCGGTCGAAATGCTTTATGATTGCGAAGATGACGGTGCGACAAGTGCTAATTTGAGAACTCATACAATTGATCTCAACAACACAGCATTGAATAATCTCTCAACTACCAGAGAATTGAAGAATTTTTCTCCTTTTGAGGCGAATAAGTTAAAGAAACAGAAACGCCAGCATGCAATTATGTTGATTATTATCATTGTTTTGGCAATTGCAGTGCTCGGAGTTCTCGGTATGTTGGTAATGAAAATGCTCGGACATTAATGATTGTTGAAAAGGTAGCAAGTTACAAAAAATCAATAATTTTTGATTAAACGAAAAATAGAACTTTTTTTGAGGTAATTTGTCAATAAGCGGATTACCTCAAAAATTTTTAAAAATTACCCAATGTAAAGGATTATTTTATGGCAACTGATGATAAAAACAAAAAATTTAAACCTAATAATAAGGCAGCTATCGTTTGGCTGGTTATTTTTATAGTGATCGGTGTATTGTTCCTCTTTAAAAACTGTAACAATACCAAAGTTACCGAGTGGAATCAGTCTGAATTTATCAAAGCTGTTCATCAGAAGCAGGTTTTAACTGCGGTAATTGATGCGCAGAATAATGATGTGCTGACTATCAAAGGTAAGTATATGCTCAATGCCCAGAGAGATCTTGCAGAAGATGTTCAAAGAGATAATATCAAAAACGAAACCGGAGAGAACTTTTATGTAACCAGAGTTCAGAAAACTGCTGAAATCGATTCGCTTTTGCTCCAAATCAAAACTGTTTCAGTTAATGATAACAGTGAGGAGTGGGGTTCGCTTATCATGTCGTTTTTACCGTTTTTGATTGTCTTTATTGTAATTTACCTTATTATAGCAAGACAGATTCGCGGGGCAAATAGCGGAGCATTTGATTTCGGCAAGAGCAAAGCCCGCATGATCCCTCCCGGTGAACTTAAAGTCAAGTTTGACGACATCGCAGGTGCTGATGAAGCAAAAGAAGAGATTCAGGAAGTTGTGGAATTTCTTAAAGATCCGCTTAAATTCCAGCTCGTCGGCGGCAAAATTCCCAAAGGTTGTCTGCTTGTAGGTGAGCCAGGAACCGGTAAAACTTTGTTGGCAAAGGCTGTTGCTTCAGAGGCAGGAGTGCCGTTTTTTGCAATCAGCGGTTCAGACTTTGTAGAGATGTTTGTCGGTGTCGGTGCAAGCCGTGTCCGTGATATGTTTGAACAGGCAAGAAAAAATATGCCGTGTTTGATTTTTATTGACGAAATCGATGCGGTCGGCCGTTCTCGTTTTTCAGGTATGGGTGGAGGTCACGATGAGCGTGAACAAACCCTTAATGCGATGTTGGTGGAAATGGACGGTCTTGAAAGCCGTACCGGCGTGATTGTTTTAGCGGCAACTAATCGCCCTGATGTGCTTGACCCGGCATTGCTGCGTCCCGGTCGATTTGACCGTCAGGTGGTAATGGATTTGCCGGATATTAAGGGTCGTCGTCAGATTTTGGATATTCATGCTAAAAATATTAAACTTGGCGATAATATTGACTTGGATGTTGTTGCCAGAACTACTCCCGGATTCAGCGGTGCGGAGTTGGCGAACTTGTGCAACGAAGCGGCACTTTTGGCTGCTCGTGAAAATCGTGAATCGGTTACTCAAAAGGATTTGGAAGAGGCAAGAGATAAGGTTTGTTACGGCCGTGAACGCAAGAGCCGCAAAATTACTGAGCGTGAACGCATTTTAACTGCTTACCATGAAGCAGGACACACTTTGGTTGCTTTGCACATGGAACACTCTACTCCGATTCACAAAGTTACCATTATCCCGCGCGGACAAGCTTACTTGGGCGCAACTTTCACTATGCCCAAAGAAGATGTTTACACCAGAAGCAAACTTGAACTCATCGCCGATATGGCAATGGCAATGGGCGGCAGAGTCGCAGAAGAACTTAAATTCGGCGATATTACTACCGGTGCTTCAGCGGATATTGAACACACCACCAGAATTGCTCGCCAGATGGTTTGTGCTTATGGTATGACCGAAGAGATCGGCCCGGTGCGTTACGGTGAATTCAGAAATCATCCGCATGCCAGAGTTGATGCTCCGTTGCCCGATTCGTTGGGCGAAGAAACTGCTCGTGAAATCGATTTGCAGATTCGCAAGTTTGTTAAAGATGCTTTGGAAACTGCACGAAAAATTCTTTCAGAGAATTACAATGAACTTGAAATTCTTTCACAGGCGTTGCTGGTGCAGGAGAGTTTGGATATTTCCGAAATCAATATTCTTTTGGGCAGAGCAAGCGAAGAAGAAATCGAAGAAAAAAAGCAGTCTTTGTCACAGGATTTGTTGAATTTGATAAATAACAAAATTGTTGCAAGCGATGAAAGTTCAGCAGAGTAATTATTTAACTTTTGATGCAGAGAGGGCAACTTGCAAATTAAATTGCTACATTCAGCCGAAGTCTTCCAGAAATGCTTTGGTCGGTCTGCATGATAACAAAGTAAAAATAGCCTTGACCGCTCCTCCCGTGGACGGTCAGGCAAATGCTATGCTGATAAAATTTCTTGCTTCGTTTCTGGATAAACCCAAAAGAGATATTGAAATTGTTTCCGGAGATAGTTCCCGAAGCAAAATTGTTTTAATAAAAAATATCAACGACAACGATTTGGCTAAATTAAATGTTGACCTATCTTAAAATTAAAAATTTTGCCTTGATTGAGGATGCTGAAATTGAATTTGACGGTAAGTTCAATGTTATTACCGGAGAGAGCGGTTCAGGTAAATCAATTATTTTAGGTGCGTTGTCTTTGCTCAGCGGGGAACGCAGAGAGGGAAATATTATCAGAAGCAACTCTGATCGGTGCGAAGTTTCTGCAACTATCAGAATCAATGAAAAATCTCGCACTGCTTTGAAACAAATTTTTCTCGATAATGATTTGGATGCCGATAATTTGGATGATGAGGAAATTTCTATTCGCCGTGTCGTAAATAGTAATGGAAGCAGAAATTATATTAATGATTGTAATGTTTCCGGAAAAGTTTTGCAGAGTTTCAGTAATTTGTTGTTTGACTTCAATCGACCTGATGATGAGTTGTCTTTGAACTCGACTGTCAGGCAGTTGGAATTGCTTGACCGCTTCGGCAATATTGACAAAACTCCCTGCCGTGAAGCATATTTGAATTTAGTGAATTGTCGTAAAGAAATTGAAGAATTTGACCGTAATCGCCCGTCCGAGAGCGAAATTGCCGATGCGAAAGAACTTATTGCGGCTTTTGAGGCAGTTAAACCATTGGAGAATGAGGATAACGACTTAACAATTCGGCACAAAATGTTGGCAAATTCACAGGAAATTATTGCC
>JAZRSP010000161.1:0-3235 GCA_045651565.1 Victivallaceae bacterium
ATAAATGGGAAACGTTATCACAAAATTGTTCTACAACTGTAGCAGAGGCTCTTAAAGCAGGAAATGCATCTACCCCTTGGTGGGATTTTTGGAATTCATGGAATATCGTTTGGACACCCGCCGATGTTGAAGATTTTGCCAACGCTATAAATAGAAAACTTGAGTAACGATTATTATAAGGGAGATTGTAATATGCGTATATTCTCTATAACAATTATATTATTTGCAATTTTATCTTTATGTGCGGAAGACTTTTTGCCTAAAAGATTACAGAAAAGGAACGAATGGATGGATTTGCTTGAACATTTTACAGGAATAGTTTCTCCGGAAAATCAAAAAGGAATGCCAGATAGTTTTTTTATAAAAATTAGCAAAAAAGAAATCACAACATTTGTACAACAAGCCAATATGCTCAAAATAGGGATGTCGGAACAAGAGGTTCTTAAATTACTTGGTCGACCTACATCAATACAAAAATCAGGCTACATAAAAGGAAATAAAACCACCATGATATTTTGGAGTTATTATTTGATAAAAAAGGATGATAATGGTGTAAATGAAAAATATGATGCATATTTAATGCTGATTTTTTCTCCAGAGAAAATGGTATTAACCAAAATTATTTTTTCCAAAGGTTCCGCTTATATCTGATTTTTATTAAGTTTCTATATAGTTTAATGTTATTTGTTTAAGAAAGAATAATTAGATAATTGTTTTTTATAAGAGTTTGATATGACAAGATTTTTGATAATAATGTTCTATTTCCATTATTTATCATTACCAATGCAATCATTGTCAAAACGAAAGCATCGCAGAATCAATATGTGACATTAACAATACTGTGCTTTTTATTTATAAACTAATTTGACAAAAACATTTTTTTATGATATATTAAATTGCTATTATAATTATTAAGTAATTAGTTTATAAGGGGTTGCTATGAAAAAGTTATTAAGTATTTTATATTAATGTAAATTGGAACGATCAACTGATGGGATATTTTTATGAATAATAAGTTCTTTTTTGTACTTTTTTTATTTATTTTACTCTGTACTGGATGTGAAAAACAGAATAATAATGTTATTGGTTTGGGTTTTTGGAATCTTCCGGCGTATGGAAATCCAATAGAGGAAATGCAAGATATCATAAAACTGATAGATGGGTGTGATAAAAATCCAAAAAGCTACAATAAGTTAAAAAAAATTATTCCTAAAGATAGAGGTTTCCTTTTCATAGTATTTGACTCTGTCAATTACTCGTATCAACTAGCGTGGTGGAGTGGAGAAACAACTTGGGTATATGATTCAAATACAAAAAAATACTATGAGACCAAAAGTGATTTAATGAATTGTAATTGGTATAAAATATCCGACTTTAATACTCCATTGTCTATTATAAAGGTGAATTTGTATGAAAGATAATGTATCTATTCGAACTTTGCGTTTATTATTGTTTTTAGGAGCAATTGGGTGGGGAGTACCTGTTATATTATTATTCTTTCCTAAGTTTTTTATATTGGATATTTTAGTAGCTAAAGGCTTGCAAAGTGCAATTATTGATCCAATGATATATTATTGGCTTATTATGGCATTTGCTACATGGGGAATTATTGGTTTTTTATTTTTCATGTCAGCATTGTATATTAAGTATTATTTCAATATAGTACCTCTTTTAGCCATCGGATCTTTATTTCAAGGAGGTGTTCTTTTAGTCGCAGGTTTTTTAATAAAAATTTCAATGAATTTTTTTATATGGGATGTTTTGTTTTGTCTTTTTCTAGGGGGAGTTATTCTATTTTTATGCATAAAAATAAAAAAAATAAATTGAATTTATTATCGGGAGACGATAGCTTCAAAGAAAATCATTTCAAATGATGCGTTTGAAAAAAATATTTTAACAGCATCTTCCGCATCTATTAACATTTTTTACCCCCATATTAAGAATTCATCGTTAATAAGTAATTATTATAACAGAACAGCCGATTGCGTTTGTTGCCAGTGGTTTCTTCAATGATACCGAAGTCAAGCAAGATGTTCAGCATTTTGCCGATAGTGGCATTGGTAAGACCGGTCAGCTCTTTCAGTTTGGCAATGTCGGCAATCGGGTGCCGGAGCATTGCCTGATGTACCGTCAAGGCTGACTTTGCCGCTCTGCCAAGTGTGGCAATCTTTGCTCTGTCACTTTCAATTTGCCGGTGCAGGTTCAAAATGATTTCATTGCTCTCTTTTGCCGTTTCAATGACGGCTTCCAAAAAGAAATCCAGCCAACGTTCCCAGTCGCCATTTTCACGGATATTATTAAGCAAATCATAATAGTATTGGCGATGTGTTTTAAAATAGTAACTTAAATACAGTAATGGTTGTTGGAACATACCTCCATTACACAATAACAAGGTAATAAGCAATCGTCCGACTCTTCCATTACCATCAAGGAATGGGTGTATTGTCTCAAATTGTACATGGCTCAAGGCTGCCTTAACAAGAAGCGGAGTGTTTTCATTGTGCAGAAACTTTTCCAATTCGCCCATGCAGCTTGCCGCTTCTTCCGGCGGCGGAGGGACAAAAAAGGCATTGCCCGGACGGGTTCCCCCTATCCAGTTCTGACTGTGACGGAACTCTCCCGGATTTTTGCCGCTGCCACGACCTTTGGCAAGCAATTCAGCGTGTATTTCCCGGAGCAAACGCAGTGAAAGTGGAAATCCCTCTTCCAAACGCTTCAAGCCGTAGGTCATTGCTGCAACATAGTTGCTGACTTCCTGCACATCATCAATGGGAACACCGGGATTCTCTTCAAGTTCAAATAATAATAAATCAGATAAAGAAGACTGTGTACCTTCAATTTGTGAAGATAACACCGCTTCTTTGCGAATGAACATATACAAAAAAATACCTACATCCGGAAGCAGATTGGCAGAACCATCCAGCTTGCCAAGCAGAAAGGCGGCTTCATCCAGCTTTTTCTGCAAATTCACAGAAATCTCTAACGCTGGAACTGGAGGCAAAGGATTGGGGATAAAAGCTTTTACCTTTTCTCCAACCGTGCTAATTGTTTCATATTTTCCTTGTAATCCTCGTTTCATTTTATGCTCCTGAAAGTAAAATAACATAATCTCTTATTTTAATATAATGCAATATCGTAAAATATGCAAGTTGTTATTTTAACTTTTTCAGAAAAAAATTTCTGCTGGATTCACAGCTATTTTTTTTGTATTCACTTGTATAATGACAATATCAGC